>ONVD01000023.1 GCA_900321185.1 uncultured Eubacteriales bacterium | reverse complement strand
TGCAATGTTTGTCGCTTTTGGCTTTGAATGGTGGACATTGTTAGTTGCGGTTGCTCTGGGGGCGGTGTTTTATTGGGGTAACAAAGCGTTTGGTAAACTGCAATATGGCACATTGTCTGTTGGTATGGGTGTTTATGCACTATTTGTCTCGCTAGTGACGGCAGTCAGCATAACTGCCATCACCAACGGCGTAAATTTGGTTGGTGGCATAATGATGTTGTGCGGTTTTGTGTTCTTTTGGCTTAGCGACATTGTCCTTATGAATATTTATTTTGGTAATAAGCCCGAAAAGAAAACTAAACTTTACTATTTTAATCTTGCTTTTTATTACATCGGGCAGATTTTAATTGCTTCATCCTTGTGGTTGTTATTCTAAATTATAACATTCTTGACTAATTGTAAAGTTGTAGTAAGGCAACTTCCTTGGTTGTTTAGTTAAATATATTAAAGGTATTGTAAAAATCTCGAAGGTTAGACTTTAAGGTTTTTATTTTTAATTACCTATTATATGCGTTATACAATTTTGTCGTGACTGTGCCTAATTTGACAATATAACCAACAATAGCAAAAATCTTGTTGCTTTTTGACAAAATTTGGTATATACTAACCCATATTGCATTTAACATATGTAAAAATAATGATTAAAAATAAGGAGATATTGATGAAAAAAAGTCCAAGCATATATATTGCTATTAACATTGTTTGGATATTGAGCCTAGGGCTTTTGGTGTGGCACTGTGTCAGCAATTCTATTAATGCTTTTCGTACAAGTGATGTGCTTTGGGCAAATATAGTTTTGACTATATGCTTGGTTGCTATTGATGCATCTTTAGGGTATTTTTGGCTTAACAGCATAAAAGATTTTATTTATACATTAGTGTTTGTGGTACGAAAAAAGTCCATTATGAAAAAATATGAGGGTATATATGCTACAAACATTGTTAGAGAGCATAATCCCAAATTCGTTTTGTTGTATTGCACTTGCAATGACTTTAACCCTGAGGCACTAAAATTTTGCATGAGCCAAGATTATGACAATTTTAAGGCTGTAATTTTGGATGACAGTAGCAAAGAAGAATACAAAGCACAAATAGATGAGTTTGCCAAACAAAACAATGTGGAAGTTGTTAGAAGAGAGAATAGGACAGGTTTTAAGGCTGGTAACCTAAATAATTATTTGAACAACCACAAAGACTATGATTATTTTGTTATTTTGGATAGTGATGAAATAATTCCACATGATTTTATAACCAAATCTTTAAAATATTTTTATTATTCAGACAAAATAGGTGTTGTTCAGGCATCACATATCGCGACAAAGGGCAAAAACTGGTTTCAATCACTCTTGGGTATGTCTATAGATAGTACATCCAAGACGGTTTAAATAATGAAAAACTTTTATGGCTCAAATGCAATTATTGGCCATGGTGTTGCTGTAAGTAAAGAATGTTTTTCCAAAATAGAGGCTAGGGGGGGGATTTCCCCTGGTTGTTGCTGAGGATATTTCGTTTGCTGTCGAGGTAAGAGAAGTTGGTTTTGACATTGTTTATGCTCCAGATATTGAATGCAGGGAGGAATTTCCTGAGAGTTACATTTCTTTAAAAAAAAGACAATGCAAATGGACGCAAGGCAATGTTGAATATATGAAAAAATATTCTCACGAAATTACAAACAGTAAAATGAGATGGTTTGAAAAACAAGATTTAAAGCTCTCGCATTACAGTTTGCCACTTGTTCCGATACTCAGTTTGGTAATTATCATCAGCACATTAATTATCGGTTTTTTGGGATTTAACTTATTAGATTATGCACGCATGATTTTTTTAATTTCTGCTTTGTTTTTAATTTCGCCATTGTTTCCAAGCATATTCATATTTGGCAACACAAGAAAATTTTGGCAAGTGCCATTTTATTATTTGGCGAGTATGATAACATATGCTAGTCTTGCACCAATGATGATAAAAACAAGTATAGTTACGTTTTTTGGCAAAAAAGCAACATTTATTGTTACTCCAAAAGGAATGAATACCAAGATATCTTTGTGGACAGCATTGAGATATACCCTAGACTCGCTTATATTTGGGTCGATTATAGCATTGTTGACGTTCTTTTCGTGGGATAGCATCATACCTTCTATCATCCTCACGGCTGGTTGCATCCTTTCGCCATTAATAGCGTTGATGTCGAATATATCAACAAAGCAAACGACAGATGCCGTCACATCTACACAGTAAATGTGTGTGTGTAATATAAAAAAGTACATTCAAGATGTAATTGTTATATTAACTACTTTTATATTTAGCATGATAAAGAATTTAGCAAGTATTATGTTAGGTTCTTTTTTGTTTGTGTTGAAAGCACTAGATAAAAAGTTAAACAAATTGTACAATGACTTAGTACTAAGTTTTGACTACATTTTTATGCTAAATTTACAAACAAAAAAGGTTTTGAAAAAATATCAAAAGCCTTAAAAAACTTTTATTTATCGATTGTTTTAATGGTGCCGAAGAAGGGGGTCGAACCCTTATGAGGTTGCCCTCGCGGGGCGACGCGTAAAGAAAATAGCCCAGTGGGCTGTTTTTAGCCAAAGCCGGGAGCAACGGTAGTTGCGGTCAGGCTCCGACAGGAGTTTGAAGTCCCAGGGACTCAAAATCCCAAGAGATAAAAAAAGGAACACAATAAGTGTTCAATGGTGCCGAAGAAGGGGGTCGAACCCTTATGAGGTTGCCCTCGCGGGATTTTGAGTCCCGTGCGTCTGCCATTCCGCCACTTCGGCATATATATGTTAACAATGCGTATACACTGCATAATGTTAATGATAACATATTTTTTAGCACTTAGCAAGTATTTATCTAAAAATTTTTGTGTTAATAGCCGATTTTTTGTTAATGGCATTATACTTTTTGATATTACTTTTAAAAAAATTTAAAAAATTAAATAAAAACGCTTGATTTATTAGAACGTTTGTTCTATAATTTGTGTACACAAAAAATGAATGTAAAAGTGTGTACCATTTGATCTTTGTGTGGGAGGTAATTTATGCAAGGAAAAATTGAAGATTGTGATAATGTAGTGTGCATCAAGATTTGGATAAACAAAAAGCAATTGGTTAGATTGCCTTATTATGATACTATTACGACATTGTTTTGTAGTACTAATTGATACAGAATGGTACGCCATACAGGATTTGAACCCGCAACCCTCGGTTCCGAAGACCGATGCTCTATCCAGTTGAGCTAATGGCGCATATGTTTATATTTTAAAGCAAAATATTAAAAAAAGCAAGAGATAAACAAATATTTAGTTATATCAGTTTACAAATTTTAAATTATTATTAAAATATATATAAAGGGAGATAAGTATGATAAGAGAGCATTATAGTCCAAAGTTGCTGATTAGTTATGTCAATCCTATGAAGATTAATTTGTCACGAGAAGAGTTGCAGTTTATTCGTGATAATTGCTTTTTTAATCTAAAAATTGAACAAATAACAGAGACTACGGTTACAATGATTTATGATGAAATGGTCAACCTAATTGAGTTTTACAAATCTATTGGTGCATATTCCTTAGTGGAGTACGTTAGTGGGATTGCTGATAAATTATTTGACTACGTTGCATGGGATAAAATGGAAGAAGAGGCAGAATTGGCACAAAAGATAAAGGAAGATGCTGTAAATTACGTGCCAGAGTCACATATTTAGTGTGTGCATAGTACCTTAATTTTGAGTGCATAGTACTGTAAAATTATGTGCATAGTACATAAAAAACAACTGCATAGTAGCCGTTTTGAAATATATAATTTTTTGTTTGCTATTTTATTTTGTTTTGTGTATAATATTATAAAAGGAGGGGGTGTATGGCATATCTTAACAATAAATGTTTGAGAATGATTATGGTACTATGCATTACTTTTTTGGTAGCGGTGTGTTGTGTATCTCCTATTTTGTATAAACAAGGTAATAATGTTGCTCGTGGTGCAGATACTGCGAATTTGAGCGTATCCTTTGAAAAGATAACTGTTGATTATGGTTTGGATTGCGTATTGAGTATCTGTAATACAGATGGTCAAATCGTATATTCTCAGGCTTTTAAGGGTGCTAGCGTTGCCGATTTTTCGGTCCCATTGGTGGTAGGGCAGGAATATTCGATAGCGGTCTATGTCCCAACAGGTATGTCTACGCAAATGACATTAAATGACCAAATTGTTGTTTACTCCAATTATTTTAGTCCAGTATTTGTTATGCCTAGTGGCGGTTCGACCTTGTTGATACAGTTATATATGTTCAACCCTACGTTATTTGTGGATTCTACCACGGTTTAAAAGTCTAATTGTAGGCTTTTTTATTTTTAATTTTATTAAAAAGTTTACCAAAATGTATTCTAAAATTCGTGTTATTATGTTATACTTAAAAAATAATCTATGGAGGTGCAAAATGGAGAACGAACAAAAAGCGCGCGAACGTACTGAACGAAACAAAAAGAGTAGTATTGTCTTTATGATAATATTTGGGATACTAACTATAATTGGCGTTGTAATGTTGGTGAATGGTATTAATATGCAAGTAGATTCGAGTGATGCTGGTGTTGTGGGTGATATTGTTTCAAAAGTGTTGTTGTGTGTTTTTGGTGCAATTTTAGGTTTGTGTGGTGCAATATTGTTTATTATGTCTTTAGTAATGCTAACTACCAAATTTGATGGACGCTCTCGTAACCCTATAAACAACATGTTTAAGGATACTGTTAGTGAGTTTCAAGATATGATGGACGATACAAAGCAAACACTTGCCCCGAAACATAAGGAAAAGAAAAAGTGCCCAAAATGTGGTTATGAAAATGACGCAGACGATACTATTTGTGTCAAATGTGGTGGTGGTTTAGGTGAATAACGTAGAGATTTTAGCACCAGCAGGTAATCCCAATACTCTCAAGGTTGCAGTGCAAAATGGTGCTGATGCTGTGTATTTGGGAATGCAAGATTTTAATGCTCGTATTAGTGCCGATAATTTTACTACAGAGAATATACGAGAATACGTAGAATACGCACATACTTTTGGTACAAAAGTTTATGTTACGGTAAATACACTGGTAAATAATGATGAAATGCCAAAACTTATACAAACAGTTAGGAGTGCTGTACAAGCAAAAGTAGATGCCTTTTTAGTGCAAGATTTGGGTGTGGTCAGTGTTTTAAAACAAGCCTTTCCTAATATTAACTTGCACGCAAGTACACAACTAGGAGTGCACAACTTATACGGAGCTCTCGTAGCACAAAAAATGGGCTTTAAGCGTGTCGTGTTATCTAGGGAAACAAAACTTGAAGATATAAAAGAGATAAAGAAACACACAAATCTAGAGATAGAATATTTTGTGCAAGGTGCCTTGTGTATTGCTTTTAGTGGAAACTGTTATTTTAGTGGGATGTTACAAGGAGATAGTGGCAATCGTGGTAGATGTAAGCAATATTGTCGTATGAAATACACCCCAAGTCTAAATAGTAAAGCATTAAACGAAAAATATATGTTGTCTGCACGTGATTTATGCTTGATACATTCCATTGCCGAACTTGTTGATGCTGGTGTAACTAGTTTTAAGATTGAAGGTAGACTACGTCGTGAAGGTTATGTCGCTCAAGCGGTAAAAAGTTTTAAACATGTATTAGATTATCTGCAAAACAATAAAAAATGCGATTTAAACAATGAAGAATATTTACTAAGCAAAGTGTTTAGCCGTGGAGAATTTAATAAAAGGGCGTATCTAGACAATGGTATCCCAGACGATGTGGTAAATGTCGATACGCAGAACCATTTGGGTATAAGCATAGGTAAAGTGATAAAAGTAGAGCCGTTTAAGGATTTGCAAAGAGTGATTGTACAGTCTGTACATACATTGAATACTGGTGATGGTTTAAAATTTTTGGATAACGACAAGCAGATTTGTAGCCTTGGAGTCGGTAATGTGGAGAAAATATCTGACAATACTTTCGCTATCTATACAAAACATAAGATTAAATCTGGTTATTCTGTCAACTTAATATTGGATAGCGCTCATGAGCAAACTCTAGTAAATACTACCAAAAAACTAGGTGTTAGAGCCAAACTTATTGCTGTTTCGGGTGAACCATTAAAATGTGAGTTTCGTTGTGGTAAGGCTGTTTGCTCTGTTCAAACAGTAGAAAAACTGGAGAAAGCACAAAATTGTGTGACCTCAGGAGAAGAAATTGTAAAGCAATTTAGTAAACTTGGAGACACAAACTTTTTTATGGAGAATTGTACTATACAAACAGACGGTGTTTTTGTGCCAAAGAGTGTGGTCAATGCGTTGCGACGCAAAGCAGTAGAAAATTTGCAAGAGTGCATAGTATCTACGAACGAAAAAGATGTATCCACCATAATTAACGAACACGAAATAGAAAAATTACTACAAAACACACACAAAAGCAAACAAAATACAACAAAAACAACAGAGGTATGCACTTCGGTTGTGGTAATTGATGAGGACGTGATGGAGCAAGCGAACATCAATAGAGACAAACTTAAGGATAGTTTAGTGGTATTCAGTCCTTCCAAGTTTTCGATACAACAAGTAGGCGAGTTTGTAAAACAATTTGACGGCATGCGTTTAGGACTAAATCTACCAATAATTGCTAACCACTATGATTTAAAAATTATAGATGACATATTAACACATTTTCCAAAACTAACTTTGATAGCAAATAATATCTATGGCTTATATTATCTAGATTCACACAATGTTATTGCTGGAATTGGGTTGAATGTCTTTAATGATTTTACCAAAGATTATTTAACCAAACTAGGCGCAAGTGCAGTACTGATGTCTATAGAGCAGGAGTTGGACAGAATGCAAGATACACACAATATGTTTGTTTATTCTTTGGGATATCTGCCACTTATGACATTTGCACACTGCCCCTACAAAACAATATACAAGAATACTTGTGCAACATGTAAATTTCAAAAAGGACTAAATTATACAGATGTTTTGCATAATAGTTATCCGATACGTAGGTACCAAGTTGGACAATGTTATTTTGAGTTGTTACATTCGAGGTTAATTAACAACATTGGTTTGTTACAATGCAGTCGTTGGTTGGATTTACGTAATCTAGATACAAAACAAATTTCTATCCTTTTTACTAGTTTTGATGAAAATAAAAAGATAACACTAACCCCTACTCAAATAGTGGGCAAGGTGTTTGATGCTGTAAAATGATTTTTTGTTATCCACATTTGGATGTTCAAAAGTGGATAACTTTTTTGTTTGTTGCCAAGGTAATATGTAATATTTTTTTACTTAAAAATATGGTAACAATTAATTGCCAAAATACTATATTCGTGTTACAATAAGAGCGAGGTAAGATGTGATTTTATAGAGGTGAATTATGACAGATTTTGAAGGTGATAACCTCGATGAATTTTCTGCGCCAACAGAGCAAGAATTGTTAAAAACAAGTTTGGAGTTAAAACTACAACAGCAAATAGTCTTTACCACTGCCAAAGATAATGTTGGGCAGTTTAATCATTATACTTATTTTGATGCAGATGTATTTTGTCAAACATTAAAGGAGAGTCGACTTCACTGCAATTTTGTAGATGAATACACTCAAAACCTTTTTGAACCATTTATGGATATCGCTAATATCAAGAATGAAAAAGAGCAGGAGAACAATCGCACATGGCTAAATAATAGACGTAACGCAGTACGTCCAGATATTTTTAACGCGAGTGTTAGCAATGTGGCTTTGACCTTGATAAGACAAAAATTAGATGAACTAAAAAAAGACAATACACCATTTGAGCAACTTGAGTATCTCAATTATACACTAAGGCTTGGTGAAAATGAAGAATGTATCGAAGATGTCGAAAAGGCTTGTCTAAAAAGCATATGCACCAAACACTCAAAATCTAACGATATGTGGGAACGTGCCTCACGTCGACAAGTTTCTATTAACACAATAGTAAACGAAGAG
>ONVD01000009.1 GCA_900321185.1 uncultured Eubacteriales bacterium | reverse complement strand
GATAAGCATCCCAATCTCTGTCTGTGTAGTTTTTTGTGGATTTATTGTTGATTATTAAGTCACCAGATGTATACTTATCTAGTCCGCCCATAATATTTAGTAGGGTAGTTTTGCCACATCCACTAGGGCCAAGTATGGACACAAATTCACTTTTTCGAAAGGCTAGATTAATGCCTTTTAGTGCCTCCAGTTTTGTTCCTGCTGTCGAGTATTCTTTTTTGATATCTATGAGTTGTAACATAGCATACTCCTGATTTTTATTTTTTGTTTTTGTAGAATTCTGCTCGATAGTCGATATTCATTGCATGTTTAAATTTCAGCAAGTTTTCGTGTGCAACTGCACGTGCTTTGTCACTGCCGTCAAACAATATTTTGTAAACAGCATCCAAGTTTTGTGCAAACTTTTGTCTACGTTCACGTATTGGGGTGAGTTCTTTATTAAGTACATCAAACAAAAATTTTTTAACTTTGATGTCACCCAGTCCTCCTTTACGATAATGGTCTTTTAGTTCGTCAAGGTTCTTGTATTCTGGTAAAAACTCCTCAAAACTTGTGTCATTGACAAAAGCATCTAGGTACAAAAATACCGTGTTGCCCTCTATTTTACCTGGGTCACTAACTTTAATGTGGTTGGGGTCAGTGTACATTTTGTTAATCTTTGTCTTGACATCGTCTGGCGAATCAGATAGATATATAGCATTGCCCAAAGATTTACTCATTTTGGCTTTTCCGTCAAGTCCTGGTAATCTAAGGCAACTTTTGTTAGATGGCAAAACAGCCTCAGGCTCGACAAGTATTGGAGCATAGAGACTATTGAATGTGCGGACGATTTCTCTAGATTGCTCCAGCACTGCTAGTTGGTCTTCGCCAACTGGCACAAGGTTGGCGTTGAATGCGGTAATATCTGCTGTTTGGCTGACTGGATATGTTAGAAAACCTGCAGGAATTGAACGTCCAAACTCTTTTTGTTGAATCTCAGATTTGACAGTAGGGTTGCGTTGTAATCTAGATACAGTGACAAGATTCATGTAATAATATGTAAACTCGGTCAATTCTGGTACTTCGGATTGGATAAAGATTGTAACTTTGCTAGGGTCTAGACCTACAGCGAGATAGTCTAGTGCGACTTCGATTAGATTGTCTCGAACTTTTTGGATATTACCAGCGTTGTCTGTCATGGCTTGACTATCAGCAATCATGACATACATTTTATCATCTGGTTGTAAATTGTTTTGCATTTGCACACGGTTTTTTAATGAACCTACATAGTGTCCTATGTGCAATTTACCTGTTGGGCGGTCGCCAGTAAGAATTATTTTTGACATTTTTATTTCTCCTAATTATTTAATTTGTCTTGATTATTTTGCTGAGTATGATTGATTTTGTTGTTTTGTTCGTCTCGTTTGTCTGCTTTTGGGGTGTCTACGTCGTGGTTGTGTTGTTTGTATTTGAGGTTTTGGTTTTGTAATTTTTTTGTCTTAATATTTGCTTCTTTTTTGTTTTTTTGTTGGTTATATATTTCTATATTTTTTTGTAGTCTTGTTTTGTTTTTGGATAGATAAAAATACAAAAATAATACATACACTACAAGACAGATAAAAAAAACAATTTCATACACACCACAGTGACCAAACAGTACTAGCGAAATGAATGGGAACAACAGCATTATCATAAACATCCAAAATGAACGTTTGCCAATTTGTTTGTCTACTTTGGATAGATATAGTATAAAGAACACTAGTCCAAAGATTGAAAATACTGCATACGCTACAGCAGACAAGTCATGCACGCCTGTTATGTAGCGGGGCAGTGAGGCCAGAGATGGAACGAATACACAGTTAACTAGACTCAATGCTCCAGCAATAATAAGGTTGCGACTAACTTTGTTTTGGTAATTGTAAGATTTGTAAATATTGAGTAACATTAGCCCAACTAACGATGCGGTGGCAATACCCCATGTCACAAACAAGAGTTTGTGTCCATGGTTGCCAATGTATGACATAGTGACTTCACGCGTATCATACTGAAAGAAAAACACACTTGTGTAAAGCACCAAAAAAGTGCATGCAATAATCACAAAATTATTGGTGAGTACCCACCCCTTGAACTTTGGATAAAAATATTGTCGTCTAAAATTTATGTAAAATCCTCGTCTTATAAATTTTTGCTGTTGTTTTTTATTTGGTGGGGTTGCCTTTTTTTCATTCATTTTTACCTCATAAAAATACATTTAAAAATATTGCCTATAGTACACAAACATTAATTTACTAAAAAGCCTATTTTTTGTCAAATCATTAGTGGTATAATATAGCATTTGTTTAAAGTTTTACTACAATTTTGTTAGATTTTGTTGTTTTATCCTTTGCGTCAAAAATTTTGTCAAATTGGTCTACTTCGTCCATTGTGACACTGTAGGCTTCGTTGGGCTCAAATGTGGCATTGGTATCATCTAGATAACCTGCTTGCAATTCACGTATCATAAAGAATGGAGCAGGCTTGTCTTTTGGTAGTTTTGAGTAGTATATATTGTAATTTTTAGCTGGCACAAAATTAACTTTGCCAAAAAACTTTGGATTGCCAATTACAACAACTGCGCCATAACCGTATTTTGTGGCTAGGTTAAGAGTGAAGTCTAATAATTGTTTACCTAGACCTTTGCGTTGGTATTGTGGTAATATGCATATAGGACCCAAAACCAAAACATCTTTGTCGAGTCCGTTGTTGAGGCGAATGTTGGCATGTGTGTACATAACGTGACCCACAATGTTGTTATCTACGGTAATACAATAATCCAATGCTTTTATTAACCAGTTTTTTTCGCGTGCTTGATGCACGATAAAATGTTCTACACAACCAGGGCGGTACAGCCCCCAAAAACTTTGACGAACGACCTTTTCGATATCTGTATATTCATTTTCATTTACTAATCTAATTGTTACATTTTCCATAATGATTTTATTATAACACAAATATTATATTTTGCAAATACTTGTTCATATTTTTTTGTTTTGGTCAAATGTTATTTTTTTACATGTTTTTTAATTTGTAAAATCTTGTAAATCTTAAATGATTGTATATCTAGCGTTTCGTTAGTCAACAATTTTAAAGATAGAGAGGTAAATTGATTTGGATGAGATTTTATATTTAATCATAGTTGCTTTTTGTAGTGTATTAGCATTATTTGTTATCGCAAAATTATTGGGCAAACGACAAATCTCGCAACTAGAATTTGTAGATTATGTCATTGGTATTTCCATAGGTTCTATATCTGCAGAGATGGCAACAGATGTCGGCGATAAACCTATGTATTATTATTTAATCGCATTACTTATATATTTTGTATTTGACATTATTCTAAATTTACTTGGACGTACGACGCCATTTTTAAAACATTTTTTAAAAGGCAAGCCATTAGTTATTATATATGAAGGTAAAATTAATTTTCACAATCTAAACAAGAGTAAACTAAGTATCAACGATGTTGTCTCTATGTCACGTGAACAAGGTTATTTTGATATCTCAAAAATCAAATATGCTATCTTTGAAAACAGTGGCAAACTTAGCATCATGCCAGTAGAAAATCAACAGCCACTTGTAGCACAAGATTTTGCTTTGCAAAAAACCTCGCAGTTACCTTGTTATGTTGTAACAGATGGTAGGATATCCTTTTCGGCATTAAAGGAATTACAAAAAAATAAATCTTGGTTGTTAGACAAAATGAATCTAAAAGAAAAGGAATTAAAAAACATAATTTTGGCAATTTACGATACTCAAACAGACAAGATTTTAATTTATCCAAAAAATTAATTTTTCAATCACAAGAACGTATATGCTTGCATAATATGAAGGTGAGGAGGAAAACAAAAGATGTGCAACACAGATGAAATTT
>ONVD01000042.1 GCA_900321185.1 uncultured Eubacteriales bacterium | reverse complement strand
GAGCACCGAAACAATCTCGCCATCGGTAGCATCTTGCTTGACTGCTAGCAAGTTTTCTTTAAAAGACAAATTAAATATGTAAGGCGATTGACTAACTACAGATATTGCACCACGCAAGGTGTTTTTATCTAGGTCTTTTGCATCGATATCATCAATAGTTATCTTACCTGATGTAGGGTCATAAATACGTGGAATAAGGCTTGCAATCGTGCTTTTGCCCGCACCACTAGCCCCTACAAAACCTACACATTCATTAGGTTTTATTTCGAAACTTATGTTATTCAAAACAGGGTGGCCTTGGTCGTCAGCATAAGCAAAATCCACATCCAAAAACTCAATTTTACCCTTAATTTTACTTATCGAAACATCGCCAAATTTTTCTATTTGGAATAATTTATCGTCCAAAATATCTGCAATTCTGCCTCGGTAGACATCCACGTCCACTTTTGCGTCATACATATCTTGAAGTGTATTAAAAAAGCTAGTAATATTTCCAGAATAACTAAATATGACTAGACACGCAGACAAACTAGCAATATCATTTTGCAAAAAAACGATAGTAAATGTGTAGACTAAAAACCACTTTAGAACGTACAAAAAGTCATAAATAGTGCCAAAAGAACGATTTGAACGCACAGCATCTATTGTAGTGTTAAACTGATAATTGTTGTTTGTCTCAAGTTTTGTGGCTATACTTTCTTCGTTGTTTAGTAACTTAACATCATAGATTCCTCGGATAGCTTCGTTGTATAGACTAATACGATTTTCACTAATCTTTTCGCCACGCTGTACTTGTATTTTGTAAAAGACATTTGTATAAAACAAATCTGCAAACAACTCTAACAAACTAAACCCAAAAATAACGCCCGCAAGACCTGGAGCAATAATAAATGCATACACAATAAAGACGACGCTTGTAATGAGTGTGCCTATAGAATCAAATATTGCCTTAACTCTAAATGCATATTGAGAAGGAGCGTTAGATATTCTTGAGGTTATAAACCCTGTACTTCTATTTTTGAAATTAGTGTATTTTGATGACATCAATTTTGTACAAAGGTCGTTTCGCATATCTCTAACAACACTATTCAAAGTCTTGTGTAGATAATAGTTAGTGAGTCTAGACAACAATTTATTAAATAATGTTACCGCACAAAAGCCAACAACCATCAATAGACCTGTCTCCCATATTGGCGGAGTGACTGTGATGGTGTCTAGATATCTCTGATAAAAGATTGTGGGTATCAAACTACATAGTGATATTGCAAACAATATGATGTATATGATAACTAATTTTTTGTTGTATTTAGCCCAGTATTTTTTGAAAATACCATTGCTAAACTTTTTGGCATTTTTGTCTGTTCGTTGTTTTAGTTCGATGTAACTAATACCATAACGTTGTTGATAGCGTGCTTCTTTTTTCTCTAATTTCTTTTGCTTTCGAGGTGACAAACTTTTGATGTAGTCGTCCTCAAAATTTTGTTCTTTTGTATTTGCCAATTTTCCTCTCCTATTTTTTATTAAATTTTACACCGCAGTGAAAGACACCAAATACTATCACATTTCTTTCGCTTTTGCAATAGCAAAGTACAAAATTTTCCATTTTTGGCAATTTTTTATAGCAAAAACGCTGTTTTAAGTTGCTTTTAACTAATAAACTTAACAAATTGAGCCAGCAGCTTAACCAGTTTTGTATTTTTTGTACTGCTAATCTTACAACCAAATTTAATATGTAGTCAATATATAGTGCTATTTATGAGCAACCAAAACACCAAAAAAGACTGCCTTCAAGCATTTTTGATACACATTTGAGCCTCCTTGATGCCCTGTCTAGATACATTACAACAAGCATAGCACTTTTTTATTATTCTTAATTGAGTCTAACATTAAAAAACAAGTTTTACAAGTTCTTAAACACGAATAATAAAAAAAGAGAAGTAGAATTAACTACTTCTCCTTAATGGAATCTGGCAACGTCCTTGTTTTCCAATCGCCTGCGCGATAAGTATAGTCGGCGCTGAAGGGCTTAACTACTGTGTTCGGGATGGGAACAGGTGGGACCCCTTCGCTATAATCACCAGAAATGGTTCAGCGTGATATTCACAACTGTATAATGATTATATTATATTTATCTTAAATTGTCAATACAAATTACAATAATTTTTTGATGCAATCAACGAGGAACGGTAAAACTTTGCATAGCGTTTTACTTATTTCCTTTATGATCAAGCCCTCGACCTATTAGTATTGGTCCGCTCAATACATTACTGCACTTACACTCCCAACCTATCAACCTCATAATCTCTAAGGGGTCTTACCAGCCTAACGCTGTGGGATATCTCATCTTGAGGCGGGTTTCACACTTAGATGCTTTCAGCGTTTATCCCTTCCG
>ONVD01000033.1 GCA_900321185.1 uncultured Eubacteriales bacterium | reverse complement strand
TTACCCTTAGACTTACTCATTTTTTCGTCGTTAATATTCATAAATTCCACTGCCACACAAGTATCTGGCATCAAAAAGCGAGAATCCGTCGCCATAAGTAGTGCAGGAAAAATAATTGTATGAAAGACAATATTGTCTTTGCCATGACACATATAAATCTTATGTTCGTAGTCATTATCCTTAAACCAATAATCACGAAAATCTAAGTTGTGCTCATCGCAATATTTTTGAACGGCCGAAACATAGCCCCAAACAGCGTCTACCCAAACATAAATACGCTTGTCATCATAGCCATCAAAAGGAACCTTTACTCCCCAATTTAGGTCACGAGTGACGGCACGGTCAATCAACCCTTCACGCAAAAATTTCTCGGTCTCATTAACTGAATTTTTACGCCAATTGCCTTTGCATTGTTCAAAGTGTTGTTTTAACTGAGTAGACAAAGCACTGAGTTTGAAATATAAGTTAGTGTTTTTCCTTATCTCTGTGCGACCACCACAAATACGGCATTTCCCACACAACAAGTCTTCGGTGGTAAACACGTAACCACACTCACCACATTGGTCACCTTTACTAACTTTTCCGCATTTTGGACAAACAACCTCTACTTCCCTATCATAGACAAACTTGTTACATTGAGGGCAAAAACTTGCATCTTCGGTCTTGGGGTATAAATAACCATTTTGCATAAGTTTTTGAACCATTTGTTGTACTTTTTCGTGATGGTAAGGACTAGCAGTAAGTGTATATTCATCATAGCTCATACCAAGCGCCTTAAATACTTCGACATATTGATTGTGGTATCTATTTACAATACTTTCGGGAGTAGTATGCTCACGAATAGCGCGTTCGGTGGTAGGAGTGCCATGGCAATCTGTACCACTAATCATCAACACATTATCTCCTTTGGCACGGTGATATCTTGCTAATACGTCACCCGGAATATATGCGCACACATGCCCTAGATGAATATCACTGTTTGCATATGTCCATGCTACACCAATAACTACATTTTTACTCATTTTTGTACCTCGCTGTTTCTAAAATAGTCTACAATGATATATTTTAACACAAAGGTATAACTTAGTCAACGTTCAAGTCACTAACAAAACAAAAAATGTATTGCCCAATATTTTTGCATTCACCACAATAATTAACAAAAAAACCTACAAATAGGTTTTTTTAGATTTATTCCAAAGCGTTCACTCAAATAATCTTTGAGCTAAAAAAGTTTTTCAACAATACTTTTCCATAGTTTGCGTTTTGCATGTGGTATCTTTATCTCACTATAATGTTTTGCAAAGTAAGAGTTGACACGTGTTGCCACTTCATCACGAAAATCTTCTGGTAGGGTTATGTTATGCTCGTTTGCATAAAATGTCAACTGTGCCATAAAGCCTTTGGACGTATCCAACTCAAATTCTCTACCAAAAAAATCCGCTAGATAATTCCCTGCTCCCACAGCAAATAACTGGTATGGTATAACATCTTCCACAGTGTCAAACTTACCAAACTCACTAATAGTCAAAATCTTGTCTTCTGCATTTTTGTAAGCATGTTTAGCTAGGTATTCTTTCATGTGTAGACCGCCCTCAGTGTTGGGCAAAACCACCTTTGGTAATACTTGTCCTTTGCCCAAAATCTGTGCCATACCATCAATTCCATTAGATGTAGCCACTACAAAGATAATATCCGAAAAACTCTTAAACTTACCCGATGTCAACACATAGTTTTTGATTAAATTCATATAGATTTGGTCGGCTTGTCCAATTACTATCACTGGACGAGCGTTATTTAGTATGTTAGTGCTAAGCTCGATACCTACAGAACTCTTAATAGGGTAAAGCGAAAGTTCGTTAGTATGTTCACTGTTTAGGTTGAGGTCATTAGATATTTGACTGTGCCCATCGTTGTCTTTGTAAACAACTTTTATACGATTAAGTTGTTCGGTAGGAAGCATAAAACTAGAATGCGTTGTGTACAAAATTTGGTTAGTATGCGAGAGATTTTCAAATAGTTTAACCAAATCTTTTTGGGCCAGTCCGTGTAAAGTCATCCCACTTTCGTCAAGTAGCAGTATTGTATTGGTATAAAACAACTGACTCTCTAGTGTAAATACCAAAAAGAATGACAAAAACCATTGCATACCCACGCTACGTTCTTCTAATGGTGCACGGTTACCTTTTTCGTCAGTTACCCAAATACGCAAGTTACCATTGTCTAACATAAAGTCAAACTTGTACTTGCCTTGTTTCCACCAATTATTAAAATCGTTAGACAAACGTTGCCCAGCATCTTTTAAAATCTGGTTGTATTTCTCTTGCTTTTTGGCAAGTTCACTCAAATCTTTTGCACTAAATTTTGTAAGATTATCTTGCTTGTTGTTAGACAACAACGCCATATCTTCGGCGAGCATTTCTGGTGTTATGCCCATATACATAAGTAACAGTTTGACTGTCCTACGTTTTGCATTAGATGCTTCGTTCACACCTTGTTTGTTAAACTTGGATAGCATTTGTGGTAGATATATATTACTGTCTAAATTACCATAGTTGCTAAAATAGATAAATCCTGGCATAATACGAACCAAAAAATTGTGTAAGTCATCCTCCATTTGTTCCGGTACATTTACTGGTACCTCTACGGTATACTTACCATTAAGACTTCTGCTAATCACACAAGTATCAAAAGGCTTGAGTGTTGGAAAATTTTTTCGCAACAAACTTAAATCAGATGTATCTAATTTAAACTTTGCTGTAATAAATGTGGGCAATTCCCCGCTATCTATTATCTCTTTGACCATATCTCGAGGAATATCCGAAATCAAGATTTTGTTATCCACCTTAAATGCGGGTTTAAGTTTCCACAAGGCCTTTAGCATGTTGCTCTTGCCTGCCTCATTCACTCCTGCCAGTGCAGTGACATCTTGACAACTCACCCAGCCTGAATTGTGAAAAGAGCGGAAGTTCTGAATTTTGAATAAACTTAGTCTCATAATAACTCCTTTACACTTTTGCCTCACGGCAATAATTTTAGTCTGCTTACTTCACAGTAATCATTCGCAAGTTTTTGTGACTAAGTTTTGTTAAATTTTAAATTAAGGCTATTTGTTGCTAGCACCAATTTGTGCCAATCTCTGTTGACGTTTGGATTTTTTTGCTGAGGTAAGACCATTAGCATTAGAAAATTTTTTACGGCAAATTAACAACACAATAAGCACCACTATAGGTACAATCGTAAAGCCCCATAACATTATGGACGAATTGAATAACGCAACTAAAATGTACGCCACATGATCTGTATCAGTTTGTACACCCAACACATAAGTTGATGGATAAGTTTCTACAGTCCCTGTTTGCCAACTCTTTAATTCTACATTACCAAAGTCTCCGTCTGTTATATATCTCTTAAAAGTGCCTATCATTAACTCTGTCTTTCCACTATCATAAGTTTTATCATACAAGATAACCGTATCTTCTTTTAAATCTTTGAGGTCGTCTATCTTACATACGCTAAAGACGTATCCTTCATCTTGCGCTAGAGAATATACGTCTATATACCCAAACACACTGGATATATCTTTATTGTTATTTTTGGACACAACTTGCCAAATAGATGTGGTAGCACCAAGTATTAATAGTAGTACCAAAAAAATTACAAGCGACAAGTAGTATCCGCTCTTAAAAAAGCCACGGTTGTCTGAACTCATAAACTCACCTCGTTAGGCTGATTATACCACACCACTGCTATTTTGACAACTTTTTTGTAAGTATTTGCACAACAAAACGTCCAAAAAATCAATCCAAACAAAAATTTATTGTATCTCTATCAAACCATCTACATACTAACCCACAAAATGAAAATAAAAACAAATTAAAAAACGCTGCTTAAAACAAACCAAACCTACCCCCAAAAAAATACATCTAAAAACACAAAAACAAAAAAGCCATATCACGGCTTTTGTGTTTTTGTTTGTTACACTACATATTGTTGTGTTTTACTCGTGATGCATTGCTACACAAACATATTTAGCAAGAATTTGGAACTTTTAATCAAAGTTTTTTAATTTTTTGCATAGAGTTGTTAACGTTTTGTAAAACTATTTTCACCCTCTATTCTATCAATGTCAGGGCCTTGTTTTGTACAATTTTGCATACCATTGTGAATATTGCTGAGTCTAACAGGACGCAATTTGTCCACAACATTTTTAACCACACCTTCAACTTCTTGTTTTAAATGATTGTTTGTATTAACAACTATGTTTCGTAAACGTTTTTTCGTTGTATAATATGTTTCTCGCCACTCCAAATAACTTAAATCCGAAACATGCATGCCGAGTTTGTTCAGTACTCTTGCCACATTTTCGCTTGTGTTCAGCGCGTCTACATTACGACTAAGAGCATTGCTTTGTTGTCTATAATACATTGGAGGCATATCTTTTTTTATTTGAGATATTGTGTATTTAATGTTAGCATCAGCATCAAGGTTCAAACCCGCTTTTTGATAAGCGTTAGTTACAGCTTTTCTTATGGTTTTGAGATCCATAACTTGCGAGTCAACTTGTCCATATTTGTCTTTTAATTCTTGTGAAAAGAAGTTTTCATGACCATCAAATTGTACGTCTTGGATAGGTAAAAATGCATACATATAACTCTTTGTTTTGTCCATGTTACTAACTTTACGGTCCCAGCAAGCATCACAAATGTATGTCGAATCTATGTTGTATTTTTTGTCTTTTAAATGTACTACATTGTAAGCATGTCCATCTTTTTTTGAGTCTTGAACATTGGCAGAGGATACATATTCACATTGTATGCCAGCACGTTTACAAAAATATGCCATCTGTTGTGCATAACCTACACAGACAATAGAGTCTGTAGTCATAGAACCAATCAAATTGCGACTATCCACTATTCCCCATGGCGTAGTGTCTGCATCATAACTATACAAATTGTTAGAAACATAATCGTGAATCAAAATGTATTGTTCTAGTGGAGACAACCCTTTATCTTCGATACTGGTCAAAAACCGATTTGCTTTGGCGTATGCCTTAATGAAATTGGTGAGCCTATAGGTTGCAAAGCGCGCTTCACGTCCAGTACCAATAGCCATAGAGTCATCCGCCATTAATGTTGTGTAATTGTGGTCATCTACGTCAAGCGTTAACAAGTTTGCGAGGTCTTTTTTACTCAACACGTGAGCACGTACATCACACACTGTATTAGCATACATACGCAATTCTGTCAAAAGTTCTTTGATGTATGCACAACGACGTTCCGTAAATTCACCTTTGTCTACGGCATCCAACACTAAATGAATTGCACTTTGAGGATGAGTAGCACCAATTTTTGATATATACTTTGTTGTTATACCATTTCCTAAAGCCGAAAACAATTTGACACAACGTGGATTATAGATTTCGGAATCAGGGTTTACATATTCTAGAGCGTGAGAAGGATTTAGCAAAATCTCACGCACAAACAAGTATGCACTAGCATCTAATACAATGTCTGTACCAACAACCTCTTTTAAATCTATCTCCTCCTTTGCCATAATATATTGTGCAATAAAGTCACATAAGATGACATTGTGTATATCTTTCAAAGATTTTGCTTTTGCCAAGTCCTTTTCATAGATGGACATAATTACATCAACATGTTCTTCATAAAGAGCGTGGTTAGTTGCCAATTTTTTGTGTTCCATAATATTCCTCCATGGTCATAATGCTTTTTATTTTTTGTATAATTTTTGTTTGTCAAGTTGGTTAAAACGCTTTGTAAAACAATTTTGTGCTTGGTCTTTTATCAAATAAAAAATTTTAGTGAGTTTATATTAGGTTCAAGTCATTATATAGCAAAAAAACTTTGTGGTATTAATGCATATCTTTATTTTTCATTATCAATATATTGTGTAAATTATCTACGAACAAATTGCACCTTTGGTCTAAGAGCTTGTTGTAGACCTGCTTGGTTAAAGCAATTCTCTGCTTCTGGGTCAAAAACATAACTTAGGGATATGTTGTGTTCCATATCTGCATCTACGTTGGGTTTTTGACCTATTTTCTTGTATGCACTGGCTATTGCTTTTTTGACAGTTTCTAGAGTGATAATTTGAGATTGATATCCAGAATATTTTATTTTAAGGCTTTGTGGGAAGAAATCTCTGTGGTCATCATATTTTATATCTTGCATAGGTAAAAACGCAAAAAGATAAATTTTTTCTTTGCTGTCCTTAGTTTGTCTAGAATCCCAACATGCATCGCAAAGATAGGTCGAATTTATGTTGTATTTGTCATCTTTGATATGCACTATATTATATTTATGTCCAGATTTATTTGGGTGGTTAATGTTCATAGAAGCAATCTCTTCACATTGTATGCCTACGCGCTCGCAAAAATATGCCATTTGTTTCGCGTATCCACCACAAATGATATTATCTGTTATAAGTGAACCAATTAGGTTGACACAGTGGTCTTGAGTAAACCTTCGGTTATCCCTAGTGTCGTGCTCAAAAAAATATCCATAATGCATGCGATCATCTGTGTATTCATTATTAATCGTATCCCAATAAATTGTTTGGTTTGTGTATATGCGATTAGCTACATGGTCATGTATTAGGATGTATTTCTCAAACGGGGTCAAATCTTTGTCTTTTAGACTATCCAAAAATTCATCTGCATTGGCATATGCTTGAATAAAGTCTGTCAGTTTGTATTTATGAAAAACAAAATTGCCGTTTTTTCGTCTACCATCATATGAGTCCTGCGAAGATAGCAATGTGTAATTAAACAAGTCTTGAGGTATGGTCGACAAATTGTCAAACTCTTCGTTACTTAATTTTCGTGCAGTAACATCTAGAATAGTGGTCGTGTATTTCCTCATTTCTGCCAAAATGTTAGATATATTTTGGCACTTCTCTTTAGTTAATTCACCTGGCTTTACGTCAAAAACTAAGTTTATGGTATATTTAGGTAATACTGCCGTGCTTGGCTTTTGGGCTTTCTTTTTTAAAAATAATTCTACTGACTCTTTACACAGCTCATTTAGGACAGGTGCGTAAACTCCTTTGTACTTTAGTACGTCAAAGTACGAAGAAGGTCGGAGTACAGTGTCAACAAACACGTAGTCTCCATGGGATAATCGCTCTTTTACTCCAAAAGTATCACTACGAAAATACCTTCTTAATAGAGCATATCCAACTATTTTTTTGATATCCTCAGACGTCCAATTATCTTTCCCATTAATATATATATGTTGCATTAATTCTCCTATCTTATTCGTTGATTTCATTTTATAATAAAAAAGACTTTTTGTCAATATATAACATTTTAGATGAAACACAAAATAAATATAGATATTTGGGGTATCCGTATGTTAGGAGATATAGACCCAAAATACAAAAAGAACCTAACTTTTGTTAGACTCTTTTATTGTTGTATTAGATTATTTTTAAAGATAATTATGCGCCATAATTTAATGATGCAACATACTCATATAACTCACAGGTATTAAGATATCCGTAATAAACCACACGAGAATAAGTATTTGTAGTACCACTGGTACGAAGATATGCATTAATCTTTTTTACACCATTTTCACTAGACAATGAGATGTATGCACGGTCATAAGAATAGTCTATAGTCTTACCCTCGCTATTTACATATGTCGTCTTTTGAGCATTTTGCCAACGGAACTCTAAACATGCCTCGGTACTCTCATTGTACAATGTCGAAAATGTCACACTACTAGTCAAGTATTCGGTGCCTGCAGATTTGTCTCCATAGCCACCAAATGTAGAGTCTATGACTTTAAATCTACCAGCGTCACTTAGTTTATCTAATAACTCGTCATAAATGCCGTCTTGGTCACTTATTTTGTCACTATATAACACTTTGCTAGAGTCTCCATAATGTACTACCAGTGTATCTGGTTTGTCGTTAAACGCAAAACCACGATTGACTGAAATCACAGCTGACAAAATCACGGCAAGAATCAGCACACCAATAATGCTGAAACTGGTAATCATAATAATTTTTGATGTCTTCTCTTTCATAAAAACCACCTTAATTTAATATCAATCAATATAACACACTTTTTGTATTCTAGCAACCAAAATACACTAATTTTTAATTATCTTTTGGTTTGTCGTCTGTCTTTTTTGTTGTATTTGTTTTTTGTTCGTCTGTCGTTGTTTCGACAGGGTTGTTTTTAGTCATTGATTGTCCTGTCGATTCTGTATTTGCTTGTTGCTTACTTGTATCGTCTGTTTGTTGATTTTGTGTTTTAGGCAAATCCGACACTACATCCGTGTCCACACCCAATTCGTATGCCATCATAGCTTGTTCACGCAAGTTTTTCATTTTTTCTTGTTCTTGCTTTTCGCGTTCTTTGTCGCGTTTTGCTTTTTCTTCTCGTGCTTGTTGGTCCTGTTTATCTAATTCTGCTTGACGCTTTTCGATATTCTCAATAACTTGGTCTACCGACTCGCCAGACATTAACGCATCTACATCTTGAGAATAGATTGTCTCTTTCTTTACTAACACTGCCATCATATTCTCAAGAATAGCATTTTTCTCTTTTAAGATAGCAATAGCACGTTGGAATTGCTGTTCTAGTACGTCTCTAATCTCATCGTCAATTAGTTGTGCTGTGTGCTCACTATAGTTACGTTGAGACTGGAAGTCACGACCCAAAAACATCTCTTGCTCGTTAGAATAACACACAGGACCCAGTTTGTCACTCATACCGTACTCGGTAACCATTGCACGCGCCATGTCAGTTGCCACCTTGATATCATTGCTTGGACCAGTGCTGTATTTACCATATTTGATATATTCAGCTGCACGTCCACCCATGGCGATACAAATGTGGTCTAACAATTGCTCACGCGTAAACATATTGGTATCTTCTTTTGGTGTGTGTGCTGTATATCCGCCAGCCATACCACGTTGGATAATACTAATCTCTTGCACGGTCTGAGCAAACTCAGTAACTGACTTGGACACAATTGCATGTCCAGATTCGTGATAAGCAGTCAACTTTTGTTGCTCTGGCGTCATCACAGCACTGCGTTTTTGTGGCCCCATCTCGACCTTGCTGATACCTTCCATAATATCCGATTGTGTGATGATTGCACGATTGTCACGAGCGGCAAGAATAGCGGCCTCGTTGATAATATTCTCGATATCCGCACCTGTATCACCAGGAATCATCTTTGCAATCTCTGCAAAGTTGATATTATCTGCAAAAGGTTTATTCTTTGCATACAATCTCAAAATCTTTTCTCTACCCCTTACATCTGGTGGGTTGACAACAATTTGTCGGTCAAACCTACCAGCACGAAGTAATGCTGGGTCTAGCACATCTGGGCGGTTGGTTGCCGCCAGCACTATTATACCATCACTAGATTCAAAACCATCCATTTGTACCAACAATTGGTTGAGTGTCTGCTCACGCTCGTCATTTGTGTTGCCTATACCCGTGCCACGATGTCTACCTACTGCATCGATTTCGTCAATAAAAATGATGCATGGTTGTTGTTTCTTTGCTGTCTCAAAAAGGTCTCTAACACGTGCCGCACCAACACCCACAAACATCTCTACAAAGTCACTACCAGTAATGCTAAAAAATGGCACACCAGCCTCACCTGCGATAGCTTTGGCTAATAGTGTCTTACCAGTACCAGGTTTACCCACTAACAATACACCCTTTGGTATGCGTGCGCCAAGGTCAGTAAACTTCTTTGGATTCTTTAAAAACTCTACCAATTCTTGCACTTCGCGTTTTTCTTCGTCACAACCTGCCACATCACTAAAGCGAACTTTTATGTCCGTGTCAACGCGTGCTTTATTTTTGGCAAAGTCCATATTTTTGCCGTTCATGCGATTGAGTGCACTAAAGATAAACCAGAACATCAACAGCATGAGTATAATGTAGACAAAAGGCCAAATTTGTTCTAACCAACTTGCACTTTGTACCTTAAAGTCTGCATTAATCTTTGTCATGCCTGTAGTACTGCTTAGCGTCTCGTTGACTTTGTCAATATAATTCATAAGATACTCACTACTTACATATGTGCAAGTAAAATCATATCTCGCTTGGACGTCACGTTCACGGTCTTCAGTTGAGAGAGTGGTTAGTTTGTTGCCTTTTTCGTCAACAGCGCTCTCAGTATAACGACCATAGATTGTACCTCCCACCGCATAGATATCAGACACCTCGCCTGCTTCGGCGTGTGTCGTAAACTCAGACCAGTCTATCTCTTTGTTATCAGTCTTTATACCAAATGATATAATCAAGGCTATGACAAGCACTGCCAGTAGTATCCACCATAGCCATGATATTTTCCTTCTTGGTTGTAATTCTGCCACTATTATGTCTCCTTTGAAAAAATTATTTATCAAATTATAGCATAATGTTAAAAAAAAATAAAGCAAAGTAAAATAAGATTTGGTTTGTTTTTATAAAAAATAATCAAGTTATTGAATGTTTTGACACTTTGCCATCTTTAGCTTTGCCATCAAAGAGCCAAAATATACAAAAACACCTTATCTGTTAGATAAGATGCATAAGTTAAAATTGTAAATTAGAGCAATATGCAGATGATTCCACCCTTGCCTTCGTTAACAATGCGTGTTAGGGTCTTGCGCATCTTTTTTTGTGCCTCAATTGGCATTGCATTAATCTTGGATTCTATTCCGCCAGTCATCATGGATTGCAAGCTTTTGCCAAACATGTTGATTTGCCAAACATTTTGTGGATTTTCCTCTCGCTGTGTATTGATATAGTCTATCAACTCTTTAGATTGTTCTTCCGAGCCAACTATTGGACTAATCTCGGTCTCAAGGTCTACACGCATAAGGTGAATGCTAGGTGCACTAGCACGCAACCTTACACCCCATTTGCCACCTTGACGGACCAACTCTGGCTCTGCAAACTCCAAATCATCTACACTTGGCTCTACCACTCCATAGCCAGTAGCACTGACGTCATCTAGGGCAGATTTTAACTTGTCATACTCTTTTTTTGCTAACGCCAATTCTTTTATGTGAGATATAAGTTCAAAGTCTGAGTTTATCTCCATTCCGCATTGACTAGATAGTACATTGTAAAATAGGCTTGGCTTCGGCACAAGGTCATATGTCACGTGACCATTGCCCATATCTATATTGCTTGTATTTAGTGGTTCAAAACGTTCACTGTCGCCAAACAATGTACCCATGTTGGCAAAAGATACAACTTTGTCCGCCCCCACAGATACATTGGATAACGCAGTGGTCACCTCTTGAATGATTGGATTGTCAAATGGCAACGCGGTTAACCATTCTGGCATATTCATCTCTATCGCAGTTACGTCAAAATCTTGCAAAATACCCTCAAACACCTGCTTTACATCTTCTGTCTGCATAGACCTTACATCCATAGGTATCACACTTGCGTTGTATTTTTGTTGCATCTCATGTGCTAATTTTTGTGTATCATCGTCTGTTGGATGACTAGAGTTTAACACTATAGCAAACGGCTTGTTATGTTCATGCAATTCTTTTACTAGACGACCTTCTGCATTCTCAAAATTGGCACGTGGGATATTACCAAAACTACCGTCGGTGGTAACTAGCACCGCAACTGTAGAATGTTCTGCCACCACTTTGTGTGTGCCAAATTCGGCTGCCTTTTCAAATGGCATTGGACTTTCGGACCAAGGTGTGCGCACCATTCGTGCCTTGTTGTCTACCTTATCACCTTGCGCACCATCAACCAAATAACCAACGCAGTCTATCAGGCGCACATTGGCACTAATAGTATCATCCAAATTGACTCGCACAGACTTGGCTGGCACAAATTTTGGTTGGGTGGTCATAATCGCTACTCCGTCAGCAGATTGTGGCAACTCGTCTATAGTAAATGTCTTGACACTGTCGTTTGCCATATTGGGAAGCACAAAACTCTGCATAAACTGAGTGATAAACGTAGATTTGCCCACGCGCACAGGGCCCACCACACCAATATAGATGTCACCATTAGTTCGGGTAGCTATGTCTTGGTAAATATTGTTCATAATTACTCCTTAAAAGGTAAAGTTAATTTAAAATATTCTACAAAAAGCATAAATATGAAAAAACGCATAAAATTTTTAAATAAAACTTTTGCAAGTCTTACAAAATTAACTACAAAAATACTTTTTGCATACCATAAATTGAACGGGCAAAAACTACCAATATTTTTGTTAACTAAATCTAAACTGTGATTTAAAAATATGCAAGATAGACTTAAAAGGAAAAAACACCGAAGTTAATTCGATGTTTTTTGATTTATTCTTTTTCTTCTTGCTCGTAAAGTTCACGATAAGCTTTGCAATTTTTTATTAACGCTTCGTGTTTGCCCGCGCCTACAACTTTGTGCTCATCTAGCACCATAATTGTGTCACAATCTTGCACGGTACTAAGGCGGTGAGCAATAATCATGATTGTACAAGTAGATTGCATATTGTGAATTGCTTTCTTTATCTCATTTTGACTTTTGTTGTCCAACGCACTAGTTGCTTCGTCCAAAAGCAAGATTTTACTCTTCTTTAGGAATGCACGTGCGATTGCTATTCTTTGTTTTTGTCCGCCACTAAGCATGACTCCACCTTCGCCCACAAAAGTGTTGAAACCATCTGGTTTGGACAAAATAAAATCTAAAATCGCAGCACGTTTGCACGCTTCCTCAATTTCGTCTTGAGTTGCCTGCGGATTGACAAGTTTGAGATTTTCCAAAATTGTCATGTTAAATATGTAAGGACTTTGCGAAACGATGCTGACGGTGTCGCGCAAACTATCTTTTGTTAGGTCACGCACATCCGTACCATCAATCAAAACACGCCCATCATCAACATCGTACATACGCTGAATTAAATTAAAAATAGTACTCTTACCTTCGCCACTTGCACCCACTATTCCCACACATTTTTTGGCAGGAATTTTAAAACTCAAGTTATCAAAAACAACTTGGTTGTCATAACCAAACTTTACGTTCTCAAACTCAAGGCTTCCTTTTGGATTTTGCAAAACAACATTGCCAAATTGCTCTTTTGGATTTTTGTCCTCATCCAAAAGTTCACACATACGCTTTGCGCTTACCTCCATTTTACGCGCAATTTTGTAAATGCTGGAAAAGTTGTAAGATATAAAAAATACATCATATGCATACATCATCATTGTTGAAAACTGCCCTACACTTAACTCGCCCACAGAAACTAGATAAATACTCAATAAAAAACCACCCAAATAAATAATGTCAAAAAAACCAGACCCGCCAAAAAAATCGTTTTCAAAAGCAGATTTTGCACTTTCATCAATATTGGAATTTCGCAAATGTTTTGCTGTTTTGTTAAATTTGTTGATAAAGTGTGGCGCTATATTTAAGTTTTTGATATCCCTAATTCCACGCACCAACTCGGATGACTGACTGTTAAAATTGTCATCTATGGCCTCGTCTCGCGCCCTTGCTGGAATAATTAGTTTGTTTATGATAAACCTATCGATTAAATAAAGTAAAATCACTGCCACAACAAGATACAAACTATATTTCCAACTAAAAGCAACAAAAATAAACAATACCCCAAAACGATTTATCAACTGTTTTATTTTGAATAAAATATCGTCAAAATTGCTTGCAAAAGAACTGGGGTCCGAGTTAAGTCTCGAAATTATCTTTCCAGATTCCATTGTATCAAATTTTGTAATTTTTGATGCTTCGGTTGCCTTGACAACGTCTTTTCGAATTTGGTAAGTTACATCATTCCTCATTCGCGCACTGACGATATCATAGACAAAATAAATAATACCAGTAAAAAAAGTTAAACCGTAAAGCAACAAGTTTGGCCAAATGTGTGCAAAATCGCCCGCAACGACTTTGTCCACAACAATTGCAAGGTTACAACTTGAAACTATATCAACAACGACTGTCAAAATTAACAACACAACCATGATTGCCAGTTGCCAGCCGTGTCCCTTAAAATATCTGAACATTTTGCCCGTATTTTTGAGCCCAGATAATTCTTTTTTCTCTTGAAGATTAGGAGAATAAATGCCATATTTTTGAAAATAGCGTTCACGTTTAATTAATTTTTTTTGTTCTTTTCGTTCTTTACGAGTAAGAGAATTTAATTCATTCTTCATAATTCTCTCCTCGATTTATTAAATTGTTAAATTACTAAGTGACACCCACTGTGCCACAAATCAAATCACCAAACAAACACAACATTTTTTGCTTGGATATCTATTTGACAAGTACCTCGACATGTACGTAAATAATCATTTTTTAACTCCTCCTTTTTTTAAATATTAAGGTCATTGTTGCATATATATTAGCAAAAGTCAATACCAAATTGTCAAATTTTTACTCTTTTGTAAATAAAGGTCGGATGGGGCGTGACCAAAAAAATACAGACAATGCTTTACCATATAATTAACAAATCAACAAACTAATGTGCTTAACAAAAAATAATTTATTCAACTCTCATCCAATCTAACAACGCAAAAAACGCACCATCAAGAGCAACTACAAATAATCAATAGACTCGGCAAATAGCAATTTGCGAATATACCAAATGATACCAATTTTAACAACAAAAAAACTGCATTAACCTAATGCAGTTTTTATTTTTATTAACAATATTTTTATTCGTTTGTTGTTGACTCTGAAGAGTCCGTTGTATCATCGGTTGATGTTTTAGATGGATACATATAAAGTCTAATGCTATATTGATTATCTGAACCAAATGAGATGATAGTAAAGTATTGACTCTCAGAAATTTTAGCTTTAGCCCATTCCAAATTGATACGCAACTCTTTTGCCTCAGAAGAGTACTTAATAGCGTCGATAGTTGTATCATTAAATGTGTCACTCATGTTATAATTAATGCCAAAAGTTGAGTAATCATCAAGAGAAATCACAATATAACCGTCCTTTACCTCTATCCCGTCAATTTTTTCATCATCGGCCTCTATATTATTAGGATAAACGTAAAGGGAAATATCCGTAATAGCAATGTTGGCAGGTGCGTCTATTGTCGTCTCGCCAATGTCGCTAAATGTCGCACTAAAATCCGCACTTAGAGAGCACAGTTTCATAGTTGTGTCTTAATTAGCTGTCAAGGAGTAAAACAAAAAAATTAAATTTTTTGTCAATTATCCAATATTAAAAAATAGACAACCTCCTTGTTAGCGTTACTCACAAAAACGCACGCTTTATTACGCGTTTTTGTGAGTTTAGGCACAAAAAACAAGTACTATGCACCCCAAAACCACCAAATTTTGACTGCATAGTACCCTGCATAATACTCCCGCATAGTATTATTTGGCGTGTCTAAAAACAACTAATTGGCACGCAAAAAACTTTGACTGTCAATTTGCTTGACGCGAAACAAAAATTTTGGTATTATCAATTAAAATAACAATTATTTGGGAGGAAAAAATGAAAGTAGCAATTGTTACTGACAGTAATAGTGGAATCACACCACAAGAGGCAAAAAAACTAGGGGTAACAGTCATTCCAATGCCTTTTTTAATCAATGACGAAGAATATTTTGAAGATGTTAACCTAACACAAGAACAATTTTACGAAAAACTTCTTGGTGGTGCAGATGTATCGACTAGTCAACCTAACATATATACTATTATGGAGACTTGGGAAAATCTTTTAAAGACCTATGACGAGATTGTACACATTCCTATGAGTAGCGGACTGTCAACCAGTTGCGAAACAGCCACCAACTTTGCCAAACAATTTGACGGCAAGGTGCAAGTGGTGGATAACAAGCGTATATCTGTTACGCAAAAACTATCGGTATATGACGCTTTGAAACTCGCAAAAGAGGGTAAGAACGCCAAAGAAATCAAAGATTATCTAATGCAGACGAGCATGAATGCAAAAATCTACATTATGGTGCAAACACTTAAGTATCTCAAAAAAGGTGGGCGCATTACTCCAGCCGCCGCAGCGATTGGGTCATTGCTACACATCAAGCCCGTACTAAAGATAGAGGGACAAAAACTAGACAAATTTAGCCAAGTAATGACCGTGGCTCAAGCAAAGAAAAAGATGATAGACCAAATTATTAAAGACCTAGATACAATTTTTGCAGATTTGCAAAAACAAGGTCGTATGCAAATCAGTATGGCGTACACTTATGATAAAGATAAGTGTCTACAATTTAAAGAAGAAGCAGAAAAAGCTCTAGAAAAATATGGTCTAAAAGTAGAATTTTTGGACCCACTCAGTTTGTCGGTTTCTTGTCACATTGGCGAAGGCGCTATTGCAATCACTGCATGCGAATATTATAAATAACAAAAACACCAAAAAGTATAATAACTGCGTTGGTGGTATAACAAAAAAAACAAAAACAAAACATTGTTAAACTTAACAAAAAAATCTAACACGACATGTTAGATTTTTTATTTTGCAAAAAACATAAGATAATACATATTATTTAGCTAGATTGTTGCCGTTTTGCTGGTACTATGCATCATTTTTATCAACTTTGGTTGAAGATTTATTTTCTGATTCAATATCTGGCATACTTGAGTCATCATTAGATTTTTTTAGCAAATGCGGTACACCAGCTACTTCTTCTATAGGCACAGCCAAGGTCATTCCTTTGCCCTGTTTTGCCATATTGCATGCACGCACAATTTCTTTCATTATTATTTTGCGTTGGGACTTTTTTACCATGATTAACACGATGTCTTTACTAGGTTGTATGTCCACACCCATAAAATGTTCATTTTCGTGAATACTTGTACCACGCCCCTGCAAAACTGTTGCACCTTCGGCACCTGCTGCCTTGCTAGCCTTGATAACTTGTGACGAAAAACCTGCATCTACCATAGTAATAATTAGAGACATACCTTGTTTGAATAACATTTATTTACCCTCCTTTTGCGGTTCGACTTCGTTTTGTACCGATTTTTCATTGTTTTCGTCAATAAAGATTTGTTGAATCGCATTTTGTAAATCTTTGTTTTGATTGAGTGTATCTCGACTAATTGCATTAATATTTGTAACAAATACCACACAATGTACGGACATCTGGTCAAAATAATCACAAAACTTTGTCAAAATTTCGTGCGCATGCTCGGTAGGCACAAGGCTAAGTAAGATTGTACATTCTTCTTGATTAAATCCTAATATATTTGATGCGGTAAAATCTTTGGTATGTAGCCCCAACATAGACAGACACACGCTAGCACCCATGCGATACAACAATTCGCTCGCTTCTCCTGCCTCTGTGCGAGGTACACGAGCACAAAGTACTTTGATAGGTGATTTTTTATTATTCATAACTCTATTTTCCTCCTAATCATACTCTACAATATCGATACACTTGAGTTCTTCTGTTTCTTCGGTGTTAGCCTTAACTTTGTTGGCTTTGAGTTTGTAAATAACACCAAACACTAGTACAACCAATATTGGAGCAATGGCACAAAAAGCTAGAGTACCAAATGCGTCATACAACAAATTGCCACCTAACGTTGTGCATGCGCCCATAATCATAGGCAAAGCAAAAGTTGTAGCAATCGCTCCTGTGGCAACTCCGCCCGAATCGTATGCAATGCCGACAAACAACTTGGGTGCCACAAAACTAAGTATAATGGTAATAGCATATGCAGGAACTAAAATCCACAATATAGATATATGGGTTAAAATTCGCACAGCACATAATGCCAATGCAATAGCCACTCCTATTGCTACACACAAAATCATAACCCCTTTTTTAACAGTCCTACCAGTGATTTCTTCGATTTGCTTGGCTAAGACTTGTACAGCAGGTTCGACCATCGCCATACAAAAGCCAATGACCAAACAAATAGGAATCAGCGCCCAAGCATGTTCGGACGCCATGCCTTGACCGATAAGTTTGCCAACAGGCATAAAACCTACGTTTACCCCAACCAAAAAGATAACAATACCAATGTAAGTATACACAAGTCCTATGATTATCCTACCAACCTCATGAAAAGGTAATTTGAGAGCAAAAATTTGGAAAAGTATAAAAAATAGAGCAATAGGCAAGATTGTTAGCCCCACATCTTTTAGATATATAGGGATTGCTTGCAAAAATGTTAAGTTTTCGGAAATAACAGGCTCGGCACTATTGACACCTTGGGCACACATGAGTATCATAACAGCCAAAATAGGGCCAGCACTAGCAAAACCAATCAGCCCAAAACTATCTTCTTTGTTGTTAGTACCACGAGCAGACGCAAGACCTATACCAAACGCCATAATAAAAGGTACAGATATAGGCCCCGTGGTGACACTGCCCGAATCGAACGACAGTGGAATAATGCCACTATCTACAAAAATAGCCATTATAAATATTAATACATAAGAGATAGATATGACTACACTAAAGCTCCACTTAAACAAAATGCGCAACAATCCAAGCACCAAAAATGCACCTACACCGACAGATACAGTAACTATAAACGCCCATGTATCCACACTGGAGACTTGTTCAGCCAACACCATCAAGTCTGGCTCAGCGACAGTAATAATCACCCCTAACAAAAAGCAAAACAACGCCATGAGCCAAGGGTTATTCTTTTTACTAAGATGTCCACCAATATGCTGACCAATAGGTAGCATAGCAGTATCCGCACCAAGATTAAACAACGCAATACCAACAGCCAATAGTACACAAGAAATACAAAAATTGAGGACAATTTGCCCCGATAATGGTACTAGCGTAACACCCAGCAACAAAACAATTAAGGTAATGGGTAAAATTGACAAAAAACTCTCTTTTAACTTAACTAGCAACGCATTTTTCATACCCACTATTCCCCCCATTTAAAAGAGAATATAAAATTTGCTAAAAAATGTCAATAATTTTGATATACTTTAAAGTAATTTTTGTTAAATTTTTTAAAAATGTTCAAAAATTGTTATTTTTACTTTTTGAAATAAAGACTTATATTGTATATATTTTCCCCCAAACGTAACTAGTGCATATTATATACAATGCCAATTTATTGTAGCACAGATACTATGCATTACTTCCATAAATGATAACAGACGTGTGCAGAGTGCATAGTACCTAGATTTATCTTGATATTACGTGGTATTTTATTACATACAAATAATTTAATATTATAAATGCATAGTACTTAGTTTTGTAATGTTAAAAAATGTAGTACATAGTACATATTTTAAATACTAATTTATATTCTTGTGACACTCTTAGCATACTGCATAATACATTCAAAAGTACTTAATGTGACTCTAATAATTAAGCCATTTTATTTTACAAAATGTCAAAAAAAAGACAGCACATGTATGCTATCTTTATTTTGTATTTTGTGCACGTCCTTGAATTTCGCCAAACAAATCTTCGTTATATTTTTTGGAAAACGTATCACGTTTTTTCTGATAATCTTGGTCCATGATAGGTTTATTCTCGGGCAAACTCCAGTCAACTTTTTGTTGTTCTGGCACCACATTTTGCTGTTGTTCGGCTATTTTATTATCCACAAAACCTTTTAGTTTTTGATAATCCACATCTAATGATGCACGTGCCTTGTCTCCACCATATGCATCAATAATCCTATCCTCAACCTCTTCTGCCGCACGTTTAAAGTTATAGAGTTTCATTTCGTGCTCTGTCATTAGTAGTTGCTCTACTTGTGCTTTTACATTAGATAATAATGACTGTTCATTGTGTGCAGGGCTTGGTTGCACTGCATCTTGTACAACTTCTTTTTGTGGAGGAGTTGGTAAAATATCTTCATTGTTACCAAACAGCCAACCGAAACTAGCTGTATCATCATCTTTTGCGTTTTCACTCTTGATAGCATCAGATACCTCTTGTCCTTTTGATGATGTGTTAGATGTCTTAAAGAGTTCGTTGTTTTTTTGAGATATAAACGAGAGCAATTCTTGTAATGAATTGTCATCATTATTGTCTACTTGTGGTTCTGACTCAGATGTAGAGTCTAATGCAGGCTCGGATTGTGTTTCTGACTCGGTCTCAACATGAGATTTAGTCTCGTTATCTTGTGTTGTCAAGTCATCTAATATGGTATCAGTAACCATATCATCCTCATTTTGCTCGATATCTTCGTCAATTATTTGAGGTGACCGTTGTGGGATAATTTGATTTACCTCTGACTCACTGTTTTGCTCGACATCTTCGTCTTGTTGTATATCTTCTAAATGTTCAGCCACAAATTCATCTGCTTTTTTTGCCTCTTGTTCACGTTTTTCTAGTGTTATAGGGTCATGAAAGGCCAATTCATTGTCTTTTAACTCTTGCATCAATATCCCATACCCCTTGCCTTTGGGACTCTCTAAAATATTAGCGTCAACGAATATAGGACATTTGAGTTGTTTTTCTTTGGTCATAATACCATCGCGCTTAATTGCCACTTGCTTTTCGCCAATCAACTCAACACCGTTAGGTTTGTATTTTAACTGAACATAAGTCAAATGCGCTTTTAAATCAGGCAAAAGCCCGTCAATTTCCATAAGTTGTGACCTAAGTAAGTTTGTATATGTATCGTTACCCTTGTAATAGGTCTCCACTTTGCCGTCAATCTGAGTATCAATAAAAACATCTTCACGTTTTAAGTCGGCAATAACTTGTTGTTTGCGGTGTTGCAACTCGTTTTCGTATACACTCTCTATGGTATAATTTTTATTAGGGTCTATGGTACGAGGCACAATAGAAGCGCTGGATCTAGACCTTAACTCATTAAAAATATCCTGAATAGGCTGAACTTCGTCTTTAGCCAACATAACTCCATAGCCCTCCTTTTGTTGATAGTTTAACAAATAACATAAAAAAACACAAACAAATTGATATGTTATTTAAAAAATCTCTATCTATTATAACACAAACTAGATAATAAATGCAATATCACAAAACAAATTTTTCACACTAAATTCTAGATTTTTTAATACAAACCACACAATTTTTGCCATAAAAGTACTGTTTTTTGCAAAAAATATGCATTTTTTTATATTTTACGGCAGTACTATGCATTAACTCAAAAAATAGTCAAACGACACTGTTTCCGTCTTGGTACTTTATTCAGACAGCATATTTTAAAGAGCGTAAAAAACTGTTTGGCACTAAACCACTAAATGGTAAAAATGGTATACATGAGAGAGTTATCTATCCTCAATGGAATGAGATAACTTAAAATCTTGCTTCTAAAAAAATGACTAAATACGTTGCCGAGTCGGCAATAAAACATCTGTGGTATGTACCAGCGCTTATCGCCACAGAATTAATAAAAAATAACTCTACTCTCTATACTACTACGTTAGCGGGGGTTATGTCTATCATCATTATGCAAGGTGTCATCGAACATCACCAAATTAAACAAGACAAATGCTTGCCACTAGTCGCGTTAGAATACAAGTTGGATAATATTGATGAGAATAAAATTGAAAATATTATAATGAATGCTAAAGTATAATTTGAAGAGCGACGCAAGATAAAGGATAATGATTATGGATATGAGCCAGATTGGTACAAAAATGTAAAAAGACTTAACAACGAGAGAAAAGCAACCGTACAGTATCAAAATGAACAGATAACAGAGGATGCAACAATGACTAAACATAAATAAAATAGTAAACCTACATAACGCACGTTGAGACAAAAATTTAAAAAATAGGTATTGACTATTCGAATAAATAGTAGTATACTATGTTAAATACGAAATAAATACAAAGGAGATTGTATTATGAACACCTCTTACGAACAAAACTCTGTTGATTTAAACGATGATTTTCCATTTATATACATACCCGTTACCCTACAAACACACATAATGGGTATACCTAACACCGAATTAAAACACGCCTACATGCTTGAGGGAGCATATGGTGTAGGTAGTCGTGAAGTGCTAGATTGGGATAAAGTTGAGAGTATCTCCGATCGCCAATTCATATTTGATAAGAGTTATGAATATTACAATAAGAATGTCGTACCTGCATATGAGGAAAAAATACTAAACAATCCCAAATTTAGTCAGGATACAAAAGATATGGTTAATGCTTTCCTTAGGCAATATCATGTGCTGTCGCTAAATTCATCAATGTATGGTTTGTACTTTGATACCATGTCGCTTATTGACGACATCTCCAAATACAACGACAAACGAGCACAAACAGTAGTTACGCGTTACTTTGACCTAATGTCTGCTGGAGTTATGTTTGGCTTGCTTAGTGCTATCAACGCAAAAATTGGCGGATTAACAAACGAGACATTACAGGCAAAACAATTGGTATTTGATATTTACAAAATGCCTTTATCTACCACATTCACTCCTACCTATTCACCTGACCCACTTGCACGTGCAAAAACTGTTCCGGGTATAGAAAAAAGAATGTACTCAATACCACTTACCGAAATGAAAATCGAAAGCCTTAGAAATTGGGGTATGCCAAACGGAGACCATCACAATTTTGTCAATGATTTAACTGGCTCACCTTCAAAAGAAAAATACAACAGCGAAGTAACAATCACACCTAGAAAATACGAAACAAGATATATTCAATATTGGTTGCAGGTCTTTAGCCAAGAAATGCGACACACCAAAAGGAGAGAGAATGAAATTAACGAAGGGTACAATCAAATGAGAACAAGGTAATCGCCTTGTTTTTTGTTTATTGCATAAATATAGAACATATCAGATATAAGCATTAAATTTTAATATATAGTAAAATCTTGTTAGTTAGGGTATTGGTATGAACACAATAAAAAACTTAAGTCTCAAAAAGACTTAAGTTTTAACTGTTTGTAGTATATTCAAACATTATATCTTGACCTCGAAATTAACACAAAAGTTATCGAATCATGCCTTTTTCATGAATCAATTCATCATCTACAGAACTATTAGTCTCACTGGACAAAGGAGTATCGCGTTCCATACCACCGTTTTCTTGGTCATTATAAAGCATCTCAAGAGCCCCTGTTGTTTTGGATGGGGTTTTTGCCTCTTCGTTGGCTTTTGGATTTGTGGGTGGTTGTTGTTTGGGGGTAATACTACTTGGAACAATTATTTTCTTTTTTTCTGGAGTCTTTTCACCTTTGCTACCTTTATCCTTTTTAGGCCCACTTTTGCTACCACCAGACTTGGATTTTCCTAGTCCTTTTGGTTTTGATTGGTTGGCTCTCTTGTTACTTGGATTGGTTTCGTTGCTATTTTGCTCTTTTTTGCTCACTGCGACGACAAAATCTGGAGTTGTCTTTATCTCTTGATGCTCTTCTATCGGCATACTTTGGGCAACTGCGTTAATTACTTCCATAGATTGTTGCACACTTGTATCAATCTGCTCGACGGTATTAAGATAGATACGGTTAGCATCGCGCATTTGGGCGCGGAATAGTGGATTGCGACGTAACGCTTCACCTTTTTCCCCTTCTATGATAGCAGTCAAAAGGTCGTTCATAGCACGGTATTTACGTTTCGAATTGTCTATAAAAAAGTGACTAAGTTTGGCAAGTTGTTTTTTGTATTCAGCCAGCACTACGGCAGCCTCTGGAATACTATTCAAAATTTTTAAGCGTTTTTTGTAATACGCCTCTTCCAGTCTTTCGTAAAGCCCAAGGCTAACAAGCGCCATAGCCTTTAGATATGCTTGACGATGCTTGATGTAATCTGCTTCATCTGGGCGCATAACACCGTTGCCATCACCTAGGTCTCCACCAAAATCATCATTGTCTGGATTTGGGCTTAAGTGAAATTTTTTTAATGCTAGGCTATCAAAATTGGTAACTGGGTCTAGCGTGTAGCTAGCAAGCAAGGTTGTGCGAGTGTCGATAGTGTAACCATTAGCATGGTAAATCTCCTCAAGCAACTCTAGCTGTGACATAAGTTTGCCATCTTTTACTTTTGTAGGAGTCACTCTAAAGTGATATGTTTTTTCGCCAACAGTTGCTTCGGCAAAAGTACCATAAGCGTTACTGTGCGTAATACGTTTTGGTAATCGCACCAGTTGAACTATTATGTTTTTGTCGATAGTATAAACACCATTTTCATCAAATTCACCTAGCAACTCACTATTAATAATATCCGACTTTCGAACAGCTTTCATTTGCATGATTTCGGTTGCGTCAGTAATAAAGCCAGCGTCTGTGTCTGGACGTCTATAAACTACTCCACCATTGCCAATGGTTTCGTTATTATCTTGTATAGCACTCATAGTTCTATTCTCCCAAAGTGTATATATTAACGTCTCATGGTCTTAACATTTGCTTGTTCATCTTGTTTGGTTGCTTTCTTTTGTGTGGTACGTTTTATTTTTGGTGCTTCAAATGTCTGCAAGTTGTGCATCTCAATGTCATGAACTGCTTGGTTAGCCATACGACGCTTTTTGATGCGTTGACAAATAGCGTTAAGTTTTGGATTACCCTTTGTCTCGGCGATTAGTTTGTCAAGGTCCGAGTCACTCATGCCAGATACCATATCTGCAAAGTATGTCATAAACTCCGCTTCGCTAGCTTTGTTGTATTGTATCATAATGCGTTTGATCAATTTTGAACTAATAGCACCAAACTCGCCATAATTTTTAACAAAAAACGCAATATCCCCGAGGTCATCAGTCATATTGACAGACAAGTTGTCAGCAATTTTTTTTAGTTTTGTTTTTGGCAACATACCTCCAGCCTCTTTTAACTCCGAAAGATATGTGTTGATTTGCTTTAAGTCGTTGGTAGCGATTATCTGGTCTGCCTTTGTCAACATTTCAGCAATTTTTTCGTTTTGTTTGTTGGCATCCACAATCATTGCCTTGCTGTCCAAAACTTGTTTAGTATTTTCCATAGTGTTAACACCCCTTAGTTAGATTTTTGTATATCTTTATTATAGACCAAAATACATGATTTTGTCAACCGCTTTTTTTATGGTTAATCATTTTGTTTTTTCAACTTAATTGACAAATAACAAACTAGTGTGTATAATCTCTTGTATAATTGGAGGGTTACATGTCTCAATCTATACCAAAACAACCTTACAAAAAACTGCCAGTCTATCACTTTTTGGTAGCCTTGCAAATCATATTTATAGTGCTTTGTGTTGTGATGGTGCTTGTACCATTAATCGCCTACTTGGGATATATTGCCCCAAACATGCAACAAGGTCTAGCCATCTCCACAGTAGACAACGATGGCTGGCGTTCTAACATCGTGAACGAGCCGACTGCGGTTGTCTACGACAAGGGCGCCAATCTCAGCATGCTATCGTCAGATGACCTAATCATTTACACCGACACCAACACATCAGGTCGCACTGTTTATTATGTGGTTAAATTTTTGAATCTAGATACAGAGGCTGGCACCATGCAAGTTTCGGACGGGACAATCACATCGACAATTTTACTTGACCAGTTTTACGCCAAAGTAATCAGCACGCATTACAATGTAGGCGAAATCATCGAGTTGTTCTATGGTAACTTTTTTTGGATAATGCTAATATTATTCCTCGCGCTTTTGTTGCTAGTTATCAATATTACCAACATAGTCAAGAAGAACAACACTGACCCTGCACAACCAAAGAACGACTTGACAACACAAAAACTTTAACCAAGAAATATAACCAAAATTTTTGGTTATGTTTTTATTTTTTGTTGTCAAACAAACAAAAAATAGATATAATTTTTACGAAAAAGTTTTAAATAGGGGTAAAAATGTTAAAATCAATCAAAAAAATGAATGAAGTAAGACAGAAAATCAAACACAGAGATTTAACTTTGTTTGGCACTAATAAGGATGGTGATTTAGTCTACGAGTTAAAATTGGGCAAAGGGCAAATATATTCGGAGTTTGCGACCAAAAACAACCCTATTATCAACGAGGGGTTGGTGGACCATATCGACAACGTATGTGATTGTTTATCACTCAAAGATAATGTGGAGTTTCGTATCCTCACACCAAAAGACGACAGTGCCAACAAACAGAACATCGAAGAAGCTCTCAACAACCACTACACCAAAAAACTTATTCAAAGCAAAAAACAATATAAAAAACAGGTACAACAAGGTTTGCTTATGTTTGTTATCGGTCTTTTGGTGTTTGGGCTGTACTTTTTGTTGCGCTTATTATTTGACATAACTAGCAACGTGTCAATTTTTGAAATCATTGACATAACTAGTTGGGTATTTTTGTGGGAAGCTGTAGACCTAATATTCCTAGGTATTATCGAACACAAAAACGAAGAAATACGATTTTCAAAAATTGCACACGCAAAAATTACTCTTGTGACAGAAACCAAAAAGAAAATCAAAATCACCATTGATGAGACATTAGGACAAAACGTTGGCAAAATCGAGAACCAAATAGACGCCTCTCAAAAATACCCGCAACTGAACCAAAAAGATAGTACCACTTGACCTATATCGTAAAAACCAAAAAATATCTTCGGTAGACGATTTTTGACATCAAACAAACAACTTAGCATACAAACCTTGTTACAACTTTTTATTAATTTTCAGAGTATTAATCTTTAATTAAAAACAAATTTTCTGTTAATGATTAGACTATGTTACAACCAGTACCCACAATTTGCTGATTTTTTGACAAAACTAATTCAATTATGTTTAAACAAAATGACTTTACATAACACAAAGTAAAGTCATTTTGTTTTACTAATGATTACTCATTTAAAAGTTTCTCTAGTTGGTCAATACGCATATTTAATTCCGCCCTCATGGCATCAAAAACGTCTTGAGTATTGTAGTCTATATCTACAATTTTTAAAGCATCCAAAGGATACATAGAGCCTGAACTTAAAAATTGTAGATATTTGTCTACATAAGCACTATCACCCTTTAGTATATTGTTAGCGATAAAGTTGGCGTTTAAGATACCGCAAGTATATTGCCAAACGTAATACGGCAAACTGTAATAATGAAACATAACAAGGGTCCGTACTGACGAATGACGCTCACTAATTATATCAGACTGGATACATGCATAAACAGATTTGGTATACTCCAAAATTTCATCTTTGCTGGCAGGTGTATTTTGTAACATTTTGGTATACAAATAGTCCTCACATTTACTATCTAGGACAGATGACAAGTAATGTAACAAATTGGAGATATATTCTGATAATATATATATTTTGGCATCTTTGTTTTTTTCATTTTCCACAAGGTAACGATAGAGCAAAACTTGATTGGTCGTGCTAAACGTTTCATCCACAAACATTGCCGTTTGAGGTGCTTCGCGATAGCCAGTTTCTCCACAATACACATGACGAATAGCGTGCCCCAACTCGTGTGCAAGGGTATATACATCATCTAGCGAGTTTTCCCAGTTTAGTAAAATAACTGGAGAATAACCGTGGATAGAACTAGAATATCCACCCGAAAATTTATTAGCACTTGGATAAACGTCTATCCATCTCTCGTTGACAGCACGTTCAATTTGAGTGATATAGTCTTTACCCAAAATACTCAGTGCATTTTTGACCTTTTCTAACGCTTGTTCGAAACTTATATTTTCCAATTTTTTACCTATCGGCAGACCAGCATCATATTCCTTTAGGTCTTTTATGCCATATTGCTTCGCTATTGTTTTTAGACGTAAATCGTTAAAACGTTTGTACAATTTAAAGAACGGTTGGACGTTGACCATAAATTTATCATAAAATGCGCGGTCGATGTTTAGACCCGATGATGCCGAATCAAAGACCGTAGGATAATGATAGAGTTTCGCCATTATAGTATTACGTTGGACTTGAGCATTTAGGTTGGCTGTAAGAGTGTTGAGATAATGTCCATGCACTTCAAAATAACGTTCGGTCGCATTCTTGCGCAGTGTACGGTCTGGGTCTTCGAGCACAAATTGATAATTGGTGTTAGTTAATTCATGCTCCACCCCCTTGCTATCCATAATCTTACCAAATTTGATATCTCCGTAGACGCAAGACGAAAAAGTTTTGGTAAAGCTCTCCATAATTGGTGACAAGGCTGACACAATCTTTTGTTGTTCGTCATTAAGAACATGCTTTTTTTGTTGTTTCAAGATTCTAAAAGTTTGACGCCAAGGCAAAAATTGGTCATCATTAATAATGTCATCAAAAAAACTATCTGGTTGGCTGAGTATCTCAGGTGTAGCAAATGACTGCTCTTGCCCTATTTGAGATGACAGCACTTCCAACTTGTGTTGATTAGCATTTTGCTTAGCATCTGTCACATCTACATCAGTAGCACAATGCGCCCACATAAACGGAGCTTCAAGCATATCTGAGAGTTGGTCATCTAGCATCAAATATTCACGCAACGACTCTTTTTGTCCTAGTTTACCCTTGTATTTAGCAATCTGACTTACTAAAGATGTTATCTTTGTTACACGCTCATCAAACTCTGCTTGATTCGTACAAAATTTGGTAGTGTCCCACGTGTATTTATTGTTGGTTTCCATTGTTTACGCCTCCAAAATTGTATATTAGTATAGTATACATTCAGTATGATAAATTGGCAACTATTTTGCCAAAACTTGCAAAAATACTTCTTATTTGACGATTTTTTACAATTGTTTATATTTTTAGACATTTTATGCAAATTAGATATTGACTAAAAAAACACAATTTAGTAAAATTAACTTTGGAGGAAGTATGCAAATAATTCAAGACCTTAGCCTTGAGGAATTAACACAAGTCTGTCTAAATTTGGGACAACCCAAATATCGCGCAAAACAAATTTTTGAAAATTTGCACTTGGGCAAAAATTTAGATGAAATGTCCAATATTCCAAAAGACCTAAAAGATAAATTAAAAGTGCAATATATAGACACACCGTTAACTATTATTCACACACTTGTTAGCAAGGACGGTACACAAAAGTATCTGTACAAACTACACGACGGCAACATCATAGAGGGTGTACTATTGTCCTATGAATATGGCAATACGCTATGTGTATCTACGCAAGTAGGTTGTCGTATGGGGTGCAAGTTTTGTGCATCGACGCTAAATGGATTGATTCGTAGTTTGTCAAGTGGTGAAATTTTAGCACAAGTTTTGGTGGTCAATCGAATGCTGGGTGGAGATAACAAAACTAGAAAGATAACTAACATTGTGTTAATGGGTAGTGGCGAGCCATTAGACAACTTTGACAACGTAGTTAAGTTTGTATATCTAGTGAATGCTCCTGAAGGTATCAATATATCTCAACGCAATATCAGCGTATCCACCTGTGGATTGGTACCACAGATAGACAAACTAGCAAAATTAAAATTGCAAATTGTATTAACCATTTCTCTACACGCACCAACTGATGAGATACGCAAAACCATCATGCCTATTGCCAACAAATACACCATAGAGCAAATTATAGACAGTGCACATAGGTATTTTAATGCGACTGGCAGACGTGTTATCTTTGAATATGCACTCATTCGTGGAGTGAATGACTCCATGGAGTGTGCACGCACTTTGCACAAACTACTCTCTGGCTTTCCTACTCACCTTAACGTTATTCCACTAAACGAAGTCAAAGAGCGTAATCTAGAAAGTGTGACACGCAAGGATGCTTACCGCTTTGCCGAGACTTTGCAAAAACTTGGTACTTCTGCTACGGTTAGACGTACCATGGGCGAGGATATTGATGGTGCTTGCGGACAACTGCGAGCAAAATTTATCGCCGAGCAAACAGATAAGGAGGAGTAAAATGAACTTTCTACAAATTTTGTTACCAACATTTTTTGGATTAGCAATTTTATCTATGTTATTGTATATACCACGCATAAAATACTTTTTTAGCACTTTTCACAAAGTTCCAAAGTTTAACAATTCCAAACGCAACAAGTTTGCAATTATTATCCCAGCACGTAATGAGAGTGGCACAATAGAACATCTTTTGGGGAGTTTCAAATATCAGACATATCCAAAAGAATTTTACAAAGTCTTTGTTGTAGTGGCAGACCCACAGGACCCCACGTGTGAATATGTCAAGACAAATTATCCAGATATGACAGTGTTAGTCAAGACTGACCAAACTTGCAAAGGAGACGTCCTAGATTACGCTGTAACTGAGATAAACAAAACAGACTTTCAATTAGACGCATACATAATCATTGATGCAGACAACTTACTCGACCCTAATTATCTCACAGAAATGAACAATGCTATGGCCAGTGGCAAAGATGTAATACTGCCTCACAAGCGCATTAAAAACGCCTTTGACGGTAACAAAAAGTCGCACAGCGTATTCGCATTTTGCTCGGGGTTAATGAATGCCATGAATGATGACCTTGGCAACATCTACCGTGATGAAAATGGTATACCAGATAACCTCTGTGGCCAAGGAATGCTGGTCAAAAAAAGAGTCCTAGATGACTTTGGCGGTTGGAAATTCCATACCATTGTTGAGGATAACGAATTAAAGGTTATGTGCATTTTGCACGGCTACACTACAATGTACTATCCTTACGCTATTATCTATGCCGAAGAGCCTGTACAATTTAAGCAAACTGTTATTAGACGTATAAGGTGGCTGACTGGTGCAATGCAATGTATGTCAATGTATACAAAAACCGTCAAAAAGATGATTCATACAAAGGGACAGCCTACCAATAAAGGGGCTTGGGAATATGTTTACATCATTTGGCCTATTGTACTATATGGTGTGAGTGCTTTTATATGTCTATTGATTGGCTTAATTGGTGCTATTGTGCTAGGCGCGAATAATGACCCATTATGGTACTGGGGCCTAATCGATGCGTTGGTAATACTGGCTGTATCCTATCTAGGACTCATGGCTTACACAGGTCTAGCAGTCAAAGCCACAATGGACAGTTATTCTAGATTAACAAAAGGCGAACGTTTGGCTATCATGCTCTACAACCCTATCTACCTTGTTGGCTATCTAAATGCGTTTTTTATTGGCTATTTTAACAAAAATAATACTAAATGGACACACATAAAACGAATCAATTACGAAGAAAATGGTGAGATTTATGGGAATACCGAAAAGACAAATAGTAAGTAATATTGAGAGGAACGAACGTTTGGGGTTATTTGACCAACCAACTCAACCTGTCAACCCAAACCTTGTCGCAGAATTAAAAGATGACTACGTCTATCTTAGGCATAACATTTTTTACAAACTGGGCACATATATGGCGCATGGTGTTGTACGCATTGCTGGTGACTGTTTCTCTGGGATTGCTCATCTAAGAGTCGTTGGCAAACAAAATCTAAAGAATATCAATAGTGCAATCATCACTTGCAACCATATTCATGACTTAGATTGTACTTACATTGCTCACAGCGTTAGACATAAACGTATTTTTTACACAGTGTCTGAAAACAATAACAAAAAAGGTATTGCAGGATTCTTTTTGCGCCAAGGTGGTATTTTACCTTTGGGCGGGTCCTTAACCAATACCAAAAACTTATCTCGGGCTATATCCGAACTGTTAGACAAAGGTAGTTTTGTTGTATTCTATCCTGAGGCAGAACTTTGGTGGAATTACAAAAAACCTCGCCCTCTTAAAAGGGGTGCTTACTATTATGCTACCAAAAACAACGTCCCTATCCTACCTATGTTTATTACCTTTGCTCCACGCAAAAAACCACGACGTGATGGTTTGCCAAAATATAATCTAACCATGCACATCTTACCACCAATCTATCCTGACCCCAAAAAATCCAAAGCCGAAAATGCAGAAATTTTGAGATACACTAATTTTGCGTTATGGAGAGACAAATACGAAGAGGTTTATGGACAAAAACTAGAATATACAACACAAAACGAAGAGGTTAAACAAGAGTTAAAAAAATATTTAGATTACAAAATCTAATTAAAATGAATGCATAGTACAACAATTTTTTATAATAAAAACGCGTTTTTTAGCAATTATAACGCGTTTTTTAAATTTTATACAGTATAATATGCAGTTATATACCTTAAATAGACTATCCTACCAATACTATGCACTTGTAGTATTTACGTCCCAAAGATTTAAAACTGAGATTTGCATATTCAAAAATATATTATACTTTTGTTTGTGCTGACTACGCTCAGTAATATGTAGGTGTTATGCATATGTACTAAGAATAGGTGCTATGCACTCCAAAACATACATTCGGATAGTATTATTACCACTCAATATAAGATACAACCGTTCGAAAAACCCGAGATTTTTGCCCAAGAGATTGCCATAAATATAGCGGTGTGGTATAATATTTTTTGGAGGCAACGAATGAAGATTATTCACTGTGCAGATTTACACTTGGGGTCCAAAATGGAATCAAGATTAGATGCGTCAAAGGCAAAAATTAGACGTGACGAGATTTTGTACAATTTTGACAGGCTTGCAGAATACGCAAGGACAAATGGTGTCAATGTAATCATTATCGCAGGTGACTTTTTGGATACTGACACTGCCACATACAACACGCGCGAGCATATTCTAGATGTAATTAATGGATATAGTGACATTATTTTTGTTTATCTATGTGGTAACCACGACAAAGATTCATTACTACGAAAAGCCCAATTACCACAAAATTTACGCAACTTTGGTGCTGAATGGAAAAGTTTTGAATGTCCAGAAGATGTGGTCATAACTGGCAAAGAAGGTAAATTGGATAACTCAGACTACCAAGGTCTCAAACTTAATCCAGATAAGTTTAATATCGTGGTTTTGCACGGACAAGAATTTGTTGGGCAAAAAGCGGACGGCGAACTTATCAATCTAAAAGCATTGCAAAACAAATATATAGACTATCTTGCACTTGGACATATCCACAGCTACAAGCAAGAAAAATTAGACAATCGCGGAGTGTATGCGTATTCGGGCTGTCTAGAAGGACGTGGTTTTGACGAATGTGGACCAAAAGGTTTTGTATTGTTAGATATTCACGACAAAAAACTACATTCTACCTTTGTTCCGTTTATGAAACGTGAATATATCGAAATTAAAGTAGACATAACAGGGTTGTATAGTTTTTATGATATATCTCAAAAATGCAATGCTAGCGTTGCTAACATCGGTGCCAACAACATTGTTAGGTTAATACTTACTGGTGAATACACTTTGGATACGGACAAAAATACATCTATGCTCCAACATCAATTAGAAAACAAATTTTTTTATGCAGATGTAAAGGACGAAACATCACTCTACATATCCCCAGAAACTTACAAGAACGAAGTTTCTCTTGTAGGAGAATTTTTGCGTCAAGTAGAAGACAGTAATTTATCTGACCAAGAAAAACAAGATATAATGACTGCTGGACTAAAAATCATTAAGGAGGCGCGAGAATAATGCAATTAACCAAATGCCACGTTCAAGATTTTGGTAAACTGCACGATGTCACTCTAGATTTTAATAGTGGGCTCAATACCATTAATCAGCCCAACGGTTGGGGCAAATCTACCCTTGCTGACTTCGTCAAAGCGATTTTATTTGGACTAAACACGACAACCAAACGAGACCTTGACCAAAATGACCGCCTAAAATATTTACCATGGAACAAAACTAAATTTGGTGGCTATGTGGAATTTGTGCTGAATAATAAAGCATACAGACTAGAACGCTGGTTTGGAGCAAAACAAAATCAAGACAGTGCCACCTTGTATGACCTATCTACCAACAATATTGCCCAAGACTACTCTCCTAATATTATGGAAGAATATTTTGGCATTAACGCCGACACTTTTGAACGCAGTACATATATTTCTCAAGGGCAACTTAACGCTGAACTTGGCGACAGTGTAAAAGCAAGACTTGGTAACCTACTGCAAAACGAAAATGAAAGCAATTTTGAACGTGCACAAGAACTTGTTAACGAACGCCGAAAAGAAAAACAACTCTATCGCGGTAAAGGCGGTGAAATAGAGGAAGTAAGGGCACAGATAGAGAACGAAAACCTCAAACTTAGCAATGCTCTTAACAAAAAATTAGAACTCGAATCCAAGCAAAAAGAATATGACGAACAAAAAATACAAATTGTGCAAAAACAACACCAACTAGCAGAACTCGAAAAACAAATTTCCGCCCTCGAAAAAGCGCACGCCAAAAACGCAGAAATTGAACATTATGAGAGTTTAAAGCAAAATCTAGAACGTATCAAAAATGAATATTCAAAAGACCTTGCTTTCTTTAAAGGGCAACCATTAGATTACGCCACTACACAAGATATACAAAATCAAATCAACACTTACAATGAAAAACAAGCCCTCCTAAACGGCCTTGTTAATGATATAGATAACACCGAACTAGAATACTTGCAAAACTTTTTTAAAATGCATATTCCTACAGAGACTGAGTTAGATGACTATGCTAGCAAATGTGCTCAAATAGACAAACTAGAAAAACAACTAGACACCATGGTTACACCAAATATTCTTAGCGAAAGTATACCACAAAAAACCAAAAATTACTCTATATACTTTGTCTTGTTAGGTATAGTGACACTAGTACTAGGGTTGTGTTTGGGAGTGGTAGCAAATTGGATTGTAGGTAGCATTATCATGGTATTAGGGTTTGGCTGTGGTGTTTTTGGTGGCATAACTTGGCATAACAACCAACAAAAACAACAAGCCTTACTCACTCACCAAAAGATAGATAATCAACGTAAATCAGATGAATTTGACAAAAACCAACAAAGGCTACAATCTGAGATTGATGGGCTAAAAAGCCAACTAAACAATTTTTTGCAAATGTTCTTGACACCTACCTCGTCACCTTTGTATGACCTATCCAACATCCGTAGTAAAAAAGACAACCTCAATACTCTTAAAAAGCGAGAGGCTCAATATCAGCAAAACAAAGCCAATTTAACTAAAGATGTAGGGTTGGTAAAGAACGCCTTGGACAAATTTTTTAATCAGTATTTTGATGACACAAATTCAGGATATCAGCATATGCTAAATATCATAGAACAAAAATTAAATGACCTGGAGCGTCTAGATAAGGAAAAAATCCAAAGTTATCAAACACTACAGACATATATACAACAAAAAGGCATAGACGAACAACAAAAAATCACACAAACAGACATAGATAAGGTCAAGACTCTAAATGAGCAAAAGATAATATTGTCAGATGAGTTAAAAAATCTTAATACCTCTCACGGACAAACTTTGGCAATTATCAAGAGCTTGAGTACAGAAGTAGACAATATAGGTGCATACGAGCAAGAGATTGCCACTCTCAAAGAACGCGAATCAAACATAATTTACGAAGTAAAGGTGCTAGACAACGTGTTGCACTTTTTGAAATCTGCTAACGAAGCGTTGACATCAAAATATCTATCACCTATTACAAAAAGTTTTTTACATTATGCTAACTTGTTATCCAATAATCGTTTAAATACAGTCAGTATCAACACAGACCTAGATGTACAATTTGAGGCAGAGGGTGCAAAACGTGACAAAAAATATCTTAGCGCAGGTTATCGAGATATTGTAGACTTGTGTATGCGTTTTGCTTTGGTAGATGCGATATTTCCAAGCGAAAAACCCATAGTTATACTAGATGACCCATTCATTAACTTAGATGAACAAAATACACACAACGGTCTAGAATTAATAAAAAACATCTCTAAAGAACGACAAATAATATATTTTGCTTGCCATCCTAGCCGTGTTTATTAAAGATATTGACTAGATACACAACTCTTTTGTCATGACACCTCCATCATATATTATTTTGTAAAAACAAAAATATCTAACGCTCAAAATCAACTCAAAATATCAAAACATATCTTAATACCAAAACTTAGACACAATTAATACTAAGCAATGTCTGTTTTGTTACAAATATAAAATATTCTTAAACCAAATTAATTTTAATCTAACCCATATAGACGAAATATAAAAATATATCAAAGATATTACAAAATATATCACAAAATCATGATTGAAGATATTGTAAATTCTCAAAGAATATAATATAATGGTCAAAAGGAGTTTGCCATGAATATTGTTTTAAAAGTAATTTTACGTTTATTAATTACAATTTTATTAATACTTGCCATCGCGGTTGGTTGTGCATGGGGAATTGCGTACGCAAAGTACAAGGTTAATATTTTTAGTATAATGTCATCTGTAAATGAACTGAGTAAAACAGTGGATACTACAATAATTGCACCCAAACAAATAACAGACGAGGATACAAACAGCGCTGTGCAAGTTGCCAACGCCAGCGTTGTTGGACTTTTTACTCAGGATGAAAACGGCGACTATCAACTAAATGACACTGTTACATTACCTATAATGCTCCAAGATATGACATTTACAGACAAACAAGTATGTGCCATTATGAATATATTTTTGCGAGATAACGACCTAAGTATCACACTAGGTAGCGAAACTATCAGTCTTAAGGACTATGACTTTGAGTTGCTTCAAGTCGCTTTTAGTGACCTAGATACAACTGCAAACACAGTTAAATTTAACATCGTTGCTAGCCTTAGTTTGGAACAGTTAACTACAAAGATGAACTCTTTCCCACTTTCTATGTTAAAATCTCGTATGCCCGAAAAAATCTATATAAGTTCGACCGTAATCGTTACCAAAAACTCTAGTGCATTTAGTTACACAGTAGCATCTAGTTCACTCATCCTAAACACCTTAGAGCAAAACAAAGTTGACGAAATCTTCACTCTGTTGAACGCATTGTTAAACACTGGCACAAGTAATGATGTAAATAAAATTATTGGCGAAAACTTCGTCAACGGACTCATTGGTAACGAACAAAACAAAGGTTTTGCCTACACTCTAAAAGATATTGGTGCCTCAGATTTCGAATTTGTGAACAAAGATGACGAAATTAAATTTGTAATCAAAAACAGTCTGTAAAAGCATTTTAACAAACAAGCGCTTAAAGAACAAGCACAACAAACAAATTTTGTACATTCTATTAGCCAAATAAAAACAACTCGTTATCAAATAGTGTTGTTTAAAAAGTGACATTGTGGCACACTCTTTTTGTCCTTGTGAAATTACATCTCTTGTGTTTGGTTACCAAAAGATTATTCTTAGTTTGGCTAACGTTTTTGCAAAAACTGTAATTTTTGTTAAAAATTTGTTGACTTTTTGTAATTTTAAGCCTAAAATAATACTTACGCTAAAAACGACACAAATAAGCAAATCTTAGGGGTTTGTTTTTAATTGAAACGGTAGTATGCACTACCGTTTTTCTTTTTTTTGTTTTGTTTTTTTAATATCCAAAGGAGATTTTTTATGACTACTAAACAACGTTCTGTACTTATGTTTGTTGTATGTGCTTTTTCGGCATTTTTGGCAACATTCAACGAAACATTTTTAAATGTGGGTTTTTCTAAAATTGCCGAGAGTTTAGGTGTGGAGTTTAACACTGTACAATGGTTAGCTACAGCATATATGCTGGGTGCCGCCGTTATGGTGCCTGTGTCAGCGTTTTTGTATCGCAAAGTGCCGACAAAAGTATTATTCTTGCTAACTGTATCATGCTTTATTGTTGGTAGTTTGGTATGTATGCTTGCCAATACTTTTGTAGTTTTGTTAATGGGACGAGTTATCCAAGCATTGGGTTCTTGTCTATGAACATAACGTTAGAAATTGCACCTCGAGTAAAACTAGGTACATACATGGGTATTATGGGCTCAATGACAACTTTGGGGCCGTCTGTCAGCATAGTGTTAGCAGGGGTGTTGCTTAGCCTTGGCAACTGGCATGTATTGTTTTATGTGTTTGGCGGATTATCTTTGTTATTGTTCATTTTAGGTGCTTGTTTTGTTGGTAATATTGCTGAACTTAAAAATTTAAAATTAGACATTTTGTCCGTTATTCTTATTGGTTTTGCTCTTATCGGTATACTATACGCTGTATCTAGTGTGTTTGCTAATTGGTGGCTTGCCATTATAATATTGACTATCGGAGTCTTGTGCCTAGTACTGTTTTGCATTAGGCAAAAACATCTAAAGGACCCGCTCATCAACCTTAGTCCGCTTAAAGTTATGCCATTCACTATAGGTGTTATTCTCAATATGTTAGCGTTAATCATCATCTTTGCAATGAATATTTTATTGCCACAATATATGCAATCTGTATTAGGGGCCCAACCCTTGACAGCGTCATTGACACTCTTCCCCGCTACGTTGCTTGCATGCATTGTCGCTCCATTTGCTGGACGCATTTTTGACAAACATGGAGCAAGAGGTTTGCTAATCACAGGCTTTGTGGTTATGGCTATATTTTTATTGTTTTTATCATTATTCATTGACTCACAATTCTTTGTTATTGGTGTTTTGTATGCCTTTGTTGTCATTGGCTCAGCCCTTATCATTGGACCAGTGCAGAGTTTTGCATTATCTTTTTTGCAACCACAACAAAACCCACACGGCGTAACAATCCTCAGCACAGGCTTTCAGATTGCTGGTTGCATTGGTTCTTCGTTGTTTTCTAGTGTTTATACTTTTGCTATTTCTGGAGTTATAGGGAATAATGCACTATTACACAACGCAGATGCACATTATGCATTTTGGATTGTAGGCGGATTGGCGGTTGTGTTAAGTATGGTTGGTGTAATCTTAGCCATTATTGTAACAAACAAGAAAAAGCAAGTTGCACAACCAATTAGTGAGGCTCACACAGACGCAACACTTGAGGATATAATGCTGTACGACATTTACACTATCCCACAAGATGCCAGCATTCTAGATGCTATGAAATTATTTTTAGATAAACATATTAGCGGAGCTCCTGTAGTAGACAAAGACGGCAAATTTGCTGGTTTTTTAAGCGACGGAGATATTATACGCTATCTTGCTACCAATCATTCGAGTATCAAATTCTCTTATGCATATGCCGTAACTAATGGTCACGACAACGAATTAGACTCACAACTAAAGGTTTTGTCTCAACTCAAAGTTGGGGATGTTGCGGTTAAAAATGCAGTGGTTGTGGACATTAATTTGCCAATAGGTGAAGTATGTAGATTGCTAACTACGAGACATGTCAAAAAAGCACCTGTAATGAAGGACG
>ONVD01000011.1 GCA_900321185.1 uncultured Eubacteriales bacterium | reverse complement strand
TTGTCTATTGTATTGGTTTTAAGTTTGGTTACAACTGTTACTTTGGCATACTTTAGTGCAACTCGTAAGGTAGTGACCGCCATTCAATTTGCAAACGGTGTAACACTACAAATGCAAGGTGCACAATTTAAAGATAAGAACGGTGCAGATACGCGACCTAGTAAAGGAACCGATGTGGACTTATACTGGGTAGCAAAATCAGGTACTGGTGGTGACGTGGTAAATCCTACCGAGAGTACTTATGGTGGATATTCAAACGTAAACGCTCAACTAAAATTTGAAGATTTGAAGGTTAGAGTTGTAGATAGTCCTGCATTTGTTGCTGTAAAATATACTATCGCAGCAGAGCAAGTTGGAAAAGGCGATATCGACATTAAAGAAAAATCTGGCTATCAAGACCCAGAATACACATCGGCATGGACAGCATACACTGGTCATGATGGATGGTATGTGTACAAGGGTACAGGCAGTGAAACAACTGCACAATTATTGAGCAATCAAGATGTTACATCACAAAACTTTCGTGATAAGGCTGACACTGGTTATGAAATGATTTTTACTACTGGATATGGTGTACCTTTTGAGAATAAGGCTGAGATAAACGATTATGCTGGCGTGACTCTCACGATAACAATTAATATTGTGGCATCAGATAATTTGACTGGTTTAGCTGAAATGGTTGCCTAGTAGAATAAGTCTTGGTGAACATAATTAAAAAAGCCTTTAATTAGGCTTTTTTATTTTTTTGTTCTAAAATTTATTTTAGCAACTTATTTAGATTATTCTTGACAAAATATTTGCCTTTTGTGGAGATTTTGGTTATACTAATCATGTACATAGTTGTTATCACAAAGGGGGTGTAGGGTATGTTTGATAGTCGTGCATCATTAACAAGTGCTATTGCAATACTATCATTCTTTATTATGTTGATGTGTTGCACTATCACGTTTGCATATTTTAGCGCTACGCGTACGACCATTACCACCTTACACTTTCATGGTGGTACGGTGTTGACGGTGGTAGGTACAAGTTATTATACAGACTCTACTAACGTTGGGCTAACAATAGGCAGTGACACAAAGGCGGGCAAGTGGCAATCTAGCACTGACGGTGGCGTTTGGACGACTGATACGAGTGCTACTGTAAACGATAGCTTAGTTTTATCTGGTTTATTGGTTAAGGCACAGCAAAATGAAGGAACTTTTGTTCGTGTGTTTGTAGCGGTTAAGGTAGATGCTGTCTCGTCCGAAAGTACTGATGACGGTGACTTAACAATACCAACTCTTAGTTTTGATGTAGACAATGGAGCGACTTTAAAGCTCGTCACCAGTGATGATTACACTACAAAAGAGAATGTTTTTGTAACAGCAAATACCGACAGTACTAGCACATTTTACACTACTTGCGCGATTGTGACTATGCCTGATAATGACGATTATGTCAAACTTTTTGATGATTACACTATTTTTGCGAAAAACAAAACTAGCATTCAAGATAGCAATTGGCAAAATGCTCACATTAGTGCTATGATAATGCTTTCATCTACCACTAGCAACTCTGCTGACGGCTGGGCGCAAGCACAGGAGCATGTGGTCTATTCATTTAGTTATTCTTAAAAAAACAGTTGAACGTTAAAAAATATCTTCAAAATGTCTTGCAATGTTAGGGGTTGTATGTTATAATAGACCTCGAGTATGCAAGATTTTTTTGCATTCCTTGACTAGTTAAACTAGTCCATTAGTCCAAAAGGAGGTCAACAATATGAATAAGTACGAAGTTTTGTATATTATCTCTCAAGACGTTGCAGATGATGCTCGTGAGGCAATGATTAACGACTTTGCTAGCATTGTTACAAAGAACGGCGGAACAGTGGATAATATTGACAAAATTGGTCTTAAGAAATTTGCTTATGAGATTGGTGGCAAAAAAGAAGGTTTTTACGTTTTGATGAACTTTACTGCTGACTCTAATGTCCCTCGTCTTATAGAGCAAAAGATGTCAATCACTGACGGTTTTATTCGCAAGATGTTTATTAAAAAATAACAAAAGAGGTTTTACTTTATGAACAAAGTGATTTTGGTAGGCAATCTTACACGAGAGCCAGAACTATCTAGCACTGCTAGTGGTGTAGCTATGTGCCGTATTGGCATTGCTGTTAACCGCAACTATACCAACAGTGACGGCAATCGTGAGACGGATTTTTTTAACATTACCACATGGCGTAACCTTGCAGAGCGTTGTGGCAAATATTTGCACAAGGGTAGCAAGGTTGGTATTGTAGGTAATTTGCAGATGCGCAGTTATGAGGTAAATGGCGAGAAGCGTAACACCATCGACATTATTGCAGATGACGTAGAGTTTTTGTCACCAAAGAGCGGTGCCGAAGGCGGGGAAACCATGACCAAAAACACTGAAAGCGCAGAAAAAGTAGTAAAACTTGAGCCAGTAGATGACTCAGAGTTACCATTCTAATAAAAGGAGAGATAACATTATGGCAGAGGAAAACAAGGCAGTAGAAGAGCAACAGGTTGTGCAAAATGAAAATGCAACCGAAGTTAAACCTACTCGCAATAAATACGCAAAGTCTGCAGACAATGCAGAGGGAATGGACGGTCACAAGGGACGTCGTCCTATGCAACGTCGCAAAGTTTGTCAATTTTGCTTGGACAAAGTTGAAGATATTGACTACAAAGATGTAGCAAAGTTGCGTAAGTATATTAGTGAAAACGGCAAGATTGTTTCTCGTCGTCAAACTGGTACTTGTGCTTACCACCAAAGGCAAATTGCAAATGCAATCAAACGTGCTAGATACATGGCTTTGATTCATTACAAAGGTGATTAGTATACGAGAGTTGAGCAATCTGTTCAGCTCTTTATTTTTAAATTTCAAATTAAAATATGGTGTGCATAGTACTAGGTACTATGCACATTGTTTTATTATTTTTGCGAATACTTTTGCTAATAAATACCAGAAAGAGCATAGTACTATGCACTTTTTAGTTGGCTTGTTTGAGTGTGGCTTTTATAAAAACTTGTACTTGTGTAGCATAATCTGTTGGGTCATCAAGAGAAGCGAGATATTTTTGCCACTCAGAATGCATTTGAGTATTAAATATTTTGTAAAAATTGAGTATATCTAATTTGTGTTCTCTTTGGAATTCACAAACTTGTTCTAGTTGAGTGCTTACCAAGTTTTGCAGTGCTGGTGTAAAAGCATCGTCAAAATAACTAGCCAAGTCAGTCACGGTGACCAGATTGTCACTTTCTATGCCGATAATTTTTGCACTGATCACAAAATCTACATACAAAGTAGGTATATTATTATTGATACTAGATTTGTAATTTAATGTACAGCCTAGTTGACTAAGTGTAACCGTTGCGTCTTGCAGTTTTTTGGTGTTAATGTGTTCAAGTTTGACGTCACTATATTTTGATGATGTATCTAGCCATCCTAGCCCTTTTATTAGTTCTTGATTGATGTCTGCAACTTTTTTACCTTTGTAAAATGCCACGCCAGCACCAGGGTTAACAATCTTTTTTTGTGGAAGTGTGTTGTTAGACTGCGTTTCAGATTGTTCGCTTTGTCCGCCATTTGTAGATTCACTTCCGCCTGAACTCTTTTGTCCGCTAGCCTGGTCTTGGTCCTGGTCTTCGCAATCTAGCGTAACAATCAATCCAGTTGCACTTGGTGCGTAATAGTTTTTGTAAAAGTCGTAAATACTGGCATCCTTGTTGATAACGTATTCGTCATTATATTTGGTTAAACTCTCCAACACATTTTGAGCATCTCCGCCAATTTCTTCACATGCTAGCAACAAATCTTTTGCTTTGTTGTTAGTGTGTGCCAAAATTACGTTTGTACCTAAGTGTTCTGTGCGAACAAGTGGGTCAAAGATTGTCAGCAAGTTGTATTCAGTGCATACATCATCACTTACAACTACTACGTAGCAATGTGATAATCCTAAGAGTTTACCTAGCTCTTTGCGCATGTTGTCCATTGCATCTATCATATCCGTGCCCTCAGATGTGATGATTTGATAACTTTCGGATGCAGCGGCGTTGGGCTTGGCGGCAACTATTTGTGCACTTAAGGACAAACCATCCTGTTTGTCACTCTTGTCTATTCCTAGACCTACAACAAAGACAGTATTACCATATTGTGCTGGGGTAGTGACAGATTGTGGTAATAACAAAAATGCAACGGCGACCATTAGTGCAAACAGAATATGTGCTAGCCTTGGCTTTTGCATTTTATGTTTCCCTCCAAAAATATGTTATTTTTTGATGTTTTTTTCTTCTTTTGTGCAGTGCTATGCAGTACTATGCACAAAATTATCATTAGCGGGATGAGTCCAAGATTGTAGTAAAAACCATAGTTTTTGACAAAGTCTAACATATTGTAGAGAGTGAAGTCAAAAATATAGATTATTGTTAGGTACATAGCACCGCAAATCAGTGTAGATACAATTTTTTTGCCAATCTTGAATGTAAATTGTAAATATTGTCGTACACAATAACAGCATAAACTTGATACAAAGATTAGATTGATTGTACTTTCGATAATACTCAGCCAACCTATATGTCCAAGTTCTGTTACAAATGGATTGTATTGAGATAGATTGCTCAGTGCGAATGTGCAATATGGCACAAAGTCACCGAATAGGCAGTAAAACACAAAATCATTAAAGATGACAAGTAATGCAACAATTATACTGAGTATGCATGTATGCTTAAAAATTTTTGGATTGTGTTCCACTTTGCCCATAAAAAATAATAGCAAAAGTCCATTGCCTGCGTAGATAGATGTGTGCATACTACCCCGTAAAACAGGCAAAAAACCTTGTTCAAAGTAGGGTAAATTTGCACCAAAATCTGTTTGCATAACACTTATGACCAAAATTATCAAAACCGTGATAAATACGAATACCCAATAGATGTCTATACTTCGGCCCAAAGTATTAAGTCCTTTATATGAGATATACAATACTGTGAGTAAGGCGGGTATCAATAGCATCCAAAAATTTACTTTTTCATAAAGTGTAAGTGTAAAAAATGACAATGTTTCTTGCAACAAAAATACACCCTTAAACAACAAAAAGGCTACGAGTAACGTACTTATAATAATTGCACCAATACGTGTAAATTTTTTTGTAAGTAAATCTAAAAATGTGATGTTTGGGTATTTTTGTATCAATCCAGTGACTAGTAGGACAATCACAAGGTCAACAAGTATATTTATAACAACGCTAAAGATTGCATCTTTGCCAGCATAACTAAAAACAACCGTAGGCATTGTCATAATTTTGGACGTAAGTATACAAAAACTAGCAGTTACAATATATTGATTGGTTGTTATTCGTTGCATTTAACCTTGCCTCCTTGGGTTGATGTTGGGGATAGACTTTGGACGTCTTTTTTGTTTGTTGAGAGATAGTTTTAAAATTGCGTCTTTTTGGTCTGCTAGAATAAATGGAGACATTGGTGCAAGGTATGGTGTGTTATAGGACGTCATTGATGCTAGATATGCTACCAACACCATACCACCCAAAATCATACCAAACAATCCAAAAATGCCACCAATAATTGTAAATATTACTCTAAGCACTGATATTTGGGCGGACTGTTCAGGCACGGTGTAACTCAGCATTCCAGCAACCGAAACAATCAATACTCCAGGTGAACTAATTAGCCCAGCCTTGACAGCAGTGTCACCTAGAATGATTGCCCCCACAATAGAAAGTGCCAATCCTATGTAGCGAGGCATTCGCAAACTTGCTTCGTACAAGAACTCAAACATAATGATAATAAACAGCATTTCTACAAAAGGTGGCAATGGTATGCCTTGGATAGAGTTTGTGATAGTGATAAGCAATTTGATAGGTATTATTTGATAGTGATAAACAAGCAGTGCTACATAAATCCCTGGTATCATAATTGCACCAAATAACCCAAAACATCTAATTATGCGCATAAATGTCGCATGTGCGGGAGACATATAGTAATCGTTGCTATTCTGTAGGTCCTCGATATACAAAAACGGTAGTGTCAATACAAAAGGTGAGCCGTCCGCGATAATAGCGATGCGTCCTTCTAGCATTTTGGCTACCACAATGTCGGGCTTTTCGTTAGTGCCAATTTGCTTGAATAGTGAACCGCGATTGTCACCTAAGAACGTAGCAAGATAACTGCTGTCTATCACTCCGTCTATGTCGATAGATTTGAGTTTTGCCATAATTCTTTCGACGATAGAGTGGTCGGCAATGTTGTTTAGGTAGCAAACACGTATCTCTGTACTAGTTTCTCTACCGATGACTAATTTTTCAACTTTTAGTTCTTTGGTTTTTAGACGTTTGCGAATGAGTGCTAGGTTGGTGGTGACATCTTCGACAAACCCCTCACGCGGGCCATGAATAACTGCACTTGTAGGGGGCTCGGATGGTAGCCTAGTGACCCATTTGGCACATTCTACCATGAGTATTGTTTGGCAGTCATCAAACATAACCGCACAAAAACCGTTAAGGATATCGTCTAGTGTATCTTCGATTGTCTTTACTGTTTTTACAGATGTGTAAGCAATGATGGATTCTTGAATCTGTGTTATATCGTTGTCACGGTCATTCGTCCAGTCAAATTTTTGCAAAGGTTCGATAACACTTGATGACAACAAAAGTTTGTCTACGGCGTTATCTATAAACACAAGTCCACATTTGGTGTTATTTTTGCAAGTAAACAATCGAGTAGTTATGTCTTGTGAGTCGTTGAGTAGTGTTTTTAGACTTTCAGTTTTTTGGTCAATGGACATATAGTTTTCTCCTGAGTGCTAGTTTGCCTAAAAACACAAATTGTATGCTTTTTATTTAATTTTTGTCTAAATGTCTATTGCACACTTGACTTTTGAACGTTACAAAGTTAAAATAAAACTATGAAAGACATTTTAAGGAGTATATAATGAAGACACTGACTAGTAGTGAAGTGGAAAATATTAAGACTGACAATTTTATTGAGGCCGAGATAAAAAAAGATATGTTAAAGTACAATCTTGACCACATTGTCACGCGGTTTCCACCTGAGCCAAATGGATACATGCACGTTGGGCATCTAAAAGGGATATCCATTAATTTTGGAATGACAGAAAAATTTGGTGGATACACTAATCTTCGTTTTGATGATACCAATCCAAGTAAAGAAGATATCGAATACGTTAATGCTTGGCAAGAAGATATCAAATGGATGGGGTATCAATGGGCAAACCTTACTTTTGCAAGTGATGCCTATGAGCAAATGTACAACTACGCCGTCACACTTATTAAAAAAGGCTTGGCATATGTAGATGACTTAACACCCGAACAAATTAATGAATATCGTGGTACATTTACGACTATTGGTAAAAACAGCCCATATCGTGACCGTTCAATTGCCGAGAACCTAGACCTATTTGAGAGAATGCGCAAAGGTGAGTTTAAGGATGGCGAAAAGTGTTTGCGCGCAAAGATAGATATGACCAGTCCTAATATGAATATGCGTGACCCTGTCATTTATCGGATTTTGCACGAAACGCACTATCGCCAAGGTGACAAGTGGTGTATTTACCCACTATATGATTTTGCACATCCTCTTGAAGATGCTGTCGAAAACGTTACGCACTCACTTTGTTCAGATGATTTTGAGGATCACCGCCCACTTTATGAATGGGTGGTTAACAATTGCGATATTCCTAACAAGATTAAGCCAAGACAGATTGAGTTTGTTCGTACCAACATTACCAACACAATAACTAGTAAGAGATATTTACGAAAGCTCATCGAAATGGGTAAAGCCACTGGCTGGGACGACCCAAGATTTCCAACTATCAAAGGACTAAGAAAACGTGGCTTTACACCATCAAGTTTGCGTGACTTTGTGCAGAGGCTAGGCACTGCTGGTAGTGTGGTAGATAGCAGTTTGCTTGATTATTGTATTCGCAATGAACTAAACACCACTGCTACACGTGCTATGGTTGTTTTGGACCCATTAAAAGTTGTTATTACCAACTACAATGGCACTGAGACATTAAAGATAGAAAATAACCCTAATGATGAGCATGCTGGTACTCACGACGTAACATTTGGCAAAGAAATCTTTATTGAGCGTGAAGACTTTATGGAAGATGCTCCAAACAAATATTTTAGATTAAAACCAGAAGGGGTTGTCCGACTAAAGGGTGCCTACATTATCAAATGTGACAAGGTTGTCAAAGATAAAGATGGCAATATCGACCACCTAGAATGCACATATTACCCAGAATCTAAAAGTGGCGAAGACCACAGTGGTATAAAGGTAAAGGGTACGATTCATTGGGTAAATGCAAATGATTGTGTAGACGTAACAATCAACCAATTTGGCACTTTGTTTAAGCCAGGTGTAAAATTTGAAAAAGATAACCTTGCAGAAGTATTTAATCCAGATTCGTGGAAAGTAACAACCGCCAAGGCAGAAAAATACTTGACTTCTCGTAAAGAAGGTGACCACTTCCAGTTTGTGCGCAAAGGATATTTTTATCTTGTATCTACCGACGGTGGCAAATTAATATTTAACGAAACAGTATCTTTGAAAGATAGCTTTAACAAATAAAAGGTGAAAAAATGCAATTAACTAGTAAAAAACTAATGCGCCTCTGGCGTGAATTTTGGATAAGCAAGCAACACATTGAAATAAAAGGTGCATCACTTATCCCTGAGGACAACACGGTGTTGTTTACAACGGCTGGTATGCAACCGTTAATTCCTTACCTAATGGGTAAAACGCATCCACTTGGCAACAAACTATTTGACATTCAACCTTGCCTTCGTACCAATGACATAGACGAAGTGGGTGACAACCGTCATCACACTATGTTCTTTATGCTCGGCAACTGGAGTTTGGGGGCGTATTTTAAACCTGAGGCAATAAAGTGGAGTTATGAATTTTTGACAAGTCCCAAATATCTAGGCATTCCAAAAGAGCGTCTAGCCGTCACTGTGTTTGCGGGTAATGATATTGCCCCTCGTGATGAGACCGCGAGTACACTTTGGCAACAACAGGGCATGAACAAAGACCAAATTTATTACTTATCTGATAACTGGTGGGAGATAGGGGGTGGAGTAGGTCCTTGTGGTCCAGACACCGAAATTTTTTATGATACAGGCAAGCCAAAATGCAGTGAAAATTGCAACCCAAGTTGTGATTGTGGCAAGTGGGTTGAAATTTGGAACAACGTGTTTATGGAATTTAATGTTCAAAATAAAGGTGAAAAGCCAACCAAATTGCCAAAACAAAACGTAGATACAGGTATGGGGCTTGAACGTGTTGTGTCTGTATTGAATGGATTTGCTAGTACTTATCAAAACGATTGTTTTGTAGATGCTGTTAAAGTGCTAGAGGATTTGTCTGGGCGCAAGTTTAATTTTGAAAACGATGAAGGTAGAGATTTTTGTATTATTTGTGACCACATTAGAGCAAGCGTGTTTTTGTTGGGTGACATACAGCCTACCACACCAAGTAACGTAGGGCAAGGATATGTTTTGCGTAGACTGATTCGTCGTGCAGTAAATTGCACTAGACAACTGGGCATACAACCAGACGCTTTGTTAAAAGTTGCAGATACGTTCATTAACTTTTATGCAGACGAATTCCCACAATTTGTACAAAAGCGTGAGTTCATCCTTGATGAATTAAACAAAGAGATAGCAAAGTTTGCCAAAGCGTTGAGTGGTGGACTGAAAGAGTTTAACCACATAATAGCAAACATGCACAACGGCGATACGATTGACGGGGTGTCAGCATTTAGGTTGTTTGATACTTTTGGATTTCCTTTGGAACTGACTATTGACTTATCAAAAGAACATGGCATAAAAGTTGATAAACAAGGTTTTGAGGAAGCTATGAAAAAACATCAACAGCTTAGCCGTGACAACTCGGGTGCAATGTTTAAGGGCGGTGTGGCTGTTGCAAACAATAGTACTGAGGCTGTTAGGCTTGCAAGGCTACATAGCGCAACACACCTAATGCTGGGTGCTTTGCGCCGTGTAGTAGGTGACTATGTAGAGCAACGTGGCAGTAATATTACACCCGAACGACTAAGATTCGACTTTTTGTGTGACCACAAGTTGACACCTACAGAACTTGCAGAAGTAGAACGTCAAGTCAACGAAGCAATAGAGGCAAATGTACCTATAACTTGCGAAACAATGACTGTCGAACAAGCAAGAGCATCAGGGGCAATTGGTATATTTGACAATAAGTATGGTGACCAAGTCACTGTATATACAATGGGCAAATTTAGTAAAGAGATTTGTGGCGGACCACATGCAAAGACAACAGGTGAACTAAAAAAATTTAAAATCTTGAAAGAAGAAAGTAGCAGTAGTGGTGTGCGCAGAATAAAAGCAACTATTTTTGATGACTGATTGCCAAGAATATGTCTTGCCTACAAACTATAGTAAATAGGAGAAAAATATGAACGCATTTTTGAATATTCTAAAATACGGTTTAGTAGTTATTTTGGTAATACTAGCGCTGTGTATTATTGCTTGTGGCTTTTTGGTGTTGTTTCCTGGTAGCAACCTTTTTGGGATAACTTATATTAGTTATGACGGTAAGCAAGTAGAGACGCAATTTGCTACCAATACCGAAGATTCGCCTTTAGTGCAAGCTGATACTGTTAGAATAGATAGTGGCACATTTGATGTCAATATCGAAGTAGTTAACACCGTAGATATTGTGAATGGTGCTACACATATGACTTGTCGTCTATCGCGTATGTTGTCAGGCTTTGTTTTTGGCACTGACAACAACAAGCCGATTGTTATGACATCAGAATTAACTAAAGAGGGCGATAAAAATATTCTAGATATAGTTATTACACAACCTACCAATGCTTGGTTGTTCCCAACGGAGACAATGTTAGATATTTACGTTCCTAGTTCGTTGTTCCAAACCAAAGACCTAGAGATCATCTCTACATCTGGCTCGGTACGTCTAGGTTCGACCCCCGAATACAACAAAGATAACGAAGTGACTAATACATTCTTAAATATGAATGCACTAAGTATCAATAACCAGACAGGCAATGTAACACTAGGGTGTGTTAATTTTAATGGTGACTTGACAGTAACAAAAGAAAGTGGAGATATTACCGCTTACCAAAGTTTACCTGACACTAATCTTAGTGTAAAATCAGGCTTTGGTACTATCAGTATTGACACTGTTGGTACTGCTACCACACCAAAAAGTCTGACAATAGACGGTATTTGGAATAGTAGTGTAAATATTGGGACTGTGTATGGTGGTCTTGTGGCAAAGAATATTGACTCTGGGCTATTTAAGATATCCAAACTAATTGGCGAAAGTTCGATAGAAAATGGCAGTGCAGACGTCTATATAGACGAAGTAAATGGTGCAATGTCATATAAGGCAGACGATGGAACGTTTAAGTTGACGACAATTACATCAGCATTGACTCTACAACAAGGTTCGGGTAGCGTAAATATTGAACAACTGGGTACTACTTCGCAATTGTTGACACACTCTATCACTACAAACGGAGCAAATGTCGACATCAAAGAGTTGCGTGATTCGGTAGACGTTACGACAAAAGGCGGTAATGTGACTGTTAATAATGTTGTGTCCACTGAGCCTGTAAATATCAAGGTGGACAGCTTAGACGGAGAAGTTAAGTTGTTGAATGTCAATGGTACTGTGACTTACACTTGTACCGACGAGAAAGGTACATCTAGTGCTTATGTAAAGTACTCTAACTTTGTAGGTAAGAATACTTACATTAATCAATCGGGTAACGTTGAAATTGTTATGCCATATGACAAACAGCCTACAATGTGGATAAGATGGGAGACACGTACTGTAGCGAACATAGAGTTGTTTGGTTTTGAAAGTGACAAAACAAGTAGTTCTGCGTTAGATGAAGATGTAAAAGTAACAGATGGCGACAACACAATAGAATACGGTATTGCACTCAACGAAGCAACTACTGATACTCAAGAGATGTTGAGTATCGCAACAAGAGTGGGACATATTTCGGTTTATAGACAATCTGTTGCTGGATAAAAGAGCGATATGCTCTTTTTTTGTTTTGTAAGAATATTCACAGAACAGCCCAAATATATTAATCTATGACTATTGTAGCAATAAAAAATAGACTTGCCTATATCTTGTGTTGTTTGTTTGCTTTTACAACTTTGCTGTGTTGCAACTTTGTGTTATCCAACCATGTCGTGAGCGCAATGCCGAGCCCAAAGTTTACGGTAGTGTTGGATGCGGGGCATGGTGGAGTAGACACTGGTTGTGTGGGTTATAGTGGTACATTTGAGAGTGAAATTACCCTAAAGATTGCGCAAAAAATCGAAAAGCACTTGTCAACTTTGGGGTTGAATGTTGTGCAGACTCGCACAAATATGGATGGGTTGTATGGCACATTTGCTAATGGTTTTAAGCAACGAGATTTGAATAAACGTCGTGATATCATTTTGAGTTGCAAGGCGGACCTATTAGTGAGTATACACTTAAATGCGTTCTCGGATAGTACGGCACATGGGGCGCAAGTGTTTTACAAGATTGGCAGTGACGAAAGTAAAGAATTAGCCTGTAATATTCAACAACTTTTTGTCGAGAATTTGTATCATGCACGTACGACCCCACAAAAAGGAGATTTTTACATTCTTAATTGCACGGACACACCTGGTGTGTTGTTAGAATGTGGTTTTTTGTCTAACCCAGAAGAAGAGCGACTTTTAAATACTGATGAATATCTACAAAAAATATCCTACAATGTCTCATGTGGTATATTGTCATATTTTGATTTAGTTAAATTCTAGAATATAGAAAATTTTGCACAACCTAAAAAAATTGTTGATTGTAGTTACAAAGTGTGTTATAATGACTTTATGCAGAATAAAATGACAAAACAACAAGTTAATATGTTGTCTACTGACGCACTTGCATACCTAGGGGATGCATATTTTACTTTGGTTTGCAGATTAAGGGTTTTGGAGGCACATAACGAAAAACCCCACAAATTGCACACTACCGTCACAAATCTTGTTAATGCACATGCACAAAGTGATTTTTTGGAGAAGTTAGCACCACATCTTAGTGACGACGAGTCCGACATTGTTCGTCGTGCCCGCAACAGTCCTACTACTACCAAATCCAAACATTACGGTCTGGCTGAATACAAGCGTGCTACTAGTTTTGAGGCACTGCTTGGATATTTGTATCTAACAGATAAACAGCGTCTAGAGACTATTCTAAATGTAGTGTTTGAGGGGGTAGAGTTATGAAGATTTATGGCAAAAATGCAATAACCGAAAGTTTGCGTGCAAACAAAGCAGTGTTTAATCTCTATGTGCAAGACTCTTTTGAGGACAAGCCTAGTGAAATTTTGGCACTTGCACACAAACAACACATAAAAGTTAATTTTGTGGATAGGTATACACTCACAAAACTCGTAGGCAACGAACATCATCAAGGATATGTCGCTGATATTGAGGACTTTTGTTATAGCGAAGTAGAGGATATGTTTGACTTGGCCAGAACTAAAGGCGAACAGCCGTTCTTGGTTATGCTAGATGGCGTAGAGGACCCGCACAATTTGGGTAGTATACTTAGGGTTTGCGAATGCGCAGGAGTACATGGAGTGATTATCCCAAAATATCGTGCCTGTCCCATCAACGAAACAGTAGCAAAGACTAGTGCTGGAGCGCTTGAACATATGCTGATAGCACGCGTCGCCAACTTAAACAATACTATAACAAAGCTCAAAAAAGAGGGAGTTTGGGTATATGCTGTAGAGTTGGGAGGAGAGAGCCTTTATCGCCAAAATCTAACAGGTGAATTGTGCTTAGTGATAGGTAGCGAAGGCAATGGTATCGCACCATTAGTCAAGAAAAATTGCGACGCAGTGGTCACAATGCCCATGTTTGGCAAGGTTAATTCGCTGAATGCTAGTGTGGCGTGTGGTGTAGCAGTGTTTGAGGCGGTACGACAAAGGAGGAAGTTGTAAATGTCCAAATCCACCGAAGATATGGAGTTGTTACTAAAGGCTCGTGCTGGGGACAATATGGCACTAGAGGACTTGATTAATAGTCTAAGACCAATGGTAAACTCTATTTGTCATGGTTACTTTTTGACTGGTGGTGATGAAGAAGACTTGGTGCAAGAGGGAATGATTGGACTTTACAAGGCAATTTTGACATATGATGCATCTAGCCAAGTTAAGTTTGGCACTTTTGCATATACATGTGTAAAACGTCAAGTTCAACAAGCAATTCGTTCGAGTCTTTCGGGCAAAAATGCTCCACTTACCAATTATTTGAGTATAGATGCCCATGGTTCGATTAGTGTTGGTGTGCATGACGAAGATGAGACCGAAGGAGAGATATATATACCAAGTACAACACCTAATCCCGAAGATAACTTGATAAACAAAGAAAATTTTAATGAACTTAGCAACAATATTCGTTCAGCTTTGTCAGGGTATGAGTACCAAGTACTCACATTATATTTGCAAGGTTTGTCGTACAAACAAATCTCGTTAACACTTGACAAAAATATAAAAAGTGTGGATAATGCAATAAGACGAATCAAAGATAAACTTGAGTTTTTGATAAAATAAAAGGAGAAAGCAAAGATGTATTTGGCACTTTATCGAAAGTTTAGACCAACCACTTTTGATGGTATTGTAGGGCAAGAGCATATTACCACAACCTTAAAAAACCAAATTATCAACAAGCAGATTGGGCACGCTTATTTGTTTTGTGGCAGTCGTGGTACAGGCAAGACAAGTTGCGCCAAAGTTTTTGCTCGTGCAATCAACTGCTTGTCACCACTATTAGATGGCTCACCTTGTGGCAAGTGCGATGTTTGCACCAAACTACAACAGTCCAACAATATGGATATTTTGGAGATTGATGCAGCGTCAAACAACGGAGTAGACGAGATTCGTGACCTTAGAGAAAATATCAAGTACGCTCCAGCCGTTGGGAAGTACAAGGTCTACATAATCGACGAAGTGCATATGTTGTCACCTGGGGCATTCAACGCCTTGCTAAAGACTCTGGAAGAGCCACCAGTACATGCGGTGTTCATTTTGGCTACGACTGAGGTACACAAATTGCCTGCCACCATACTGTCTAGAGTTATGCGCTTTGACTTTAAACTTATTAGTCCAGATAAGATTGCGCAAAATATAACTAAGATATTCAAAGAAAGTAATATAAAGGCAGAAGAAAGTGCTATCAATTTGATAGCAACAGCAGGCGAAGGTAGTATGCGAGATGCGTTGTCTATCGCCGATATGTGTGCAAGTTTTTGTAATAATGACATTACGTATGACAAGGTTATTGATGTTTTGGGCATTAGTAATAAACAAGTAATTTATGTATTACTAAATGCAATTTTACGTCAAGACATACAGACGTTTTTTGTAGAGTTTAACAAAATGGTCAAACAAGGCAAAAACTTGTCAGTACTGGCTAGTGACTTGACAAAAGGCTTTAGAGATTTGTTGGTAATTAAGTCATGCGGAGAGGATAGTACATTGATTGATTATCAAAAAGACCTACTCAGCAAAATGACTGCGTTAGCAAACGATTGTTCTGTAGTGCGCATTAACAAAGCACTACAATCATTTAGTAAGATTGAGTCTGATCTCAAATACGCTACCAATCCACAATTGTTGATAGAGACGACGGCACTCGGGCTGGTTGATGAGGAGGTAAAAAAAAACTGATGAGTTTAGTTAGAAACAATGACAACACAACTCAACAGTCACCACGCACTATCTGGGGACGTGTCTTGTATGACCTAAAAGAAAAGCGTGAATACGAACTTCATTCTATATGCTTAAATCTTGACAAAGTGACAATAAAGGACAACCGATTCATAATCGTAGTTTATGATAAAAAAACTTTGGATAAATTGCAAAATAACAAAGATTTGGTTGCAAGTTTTGAAAGTCTTGGATATAATTATAACATAAGTGTTGTATTAGGTGAATCGGAACAAGATGAACAAAACAAAAAGTTGGCACGTTTGCAAGCGATACTGGGATATAACACAAAAATTAGACAAGGAGATTGAACTATGGCAGGATATAACGGATTTGGCGGTGGCAATAATATGCAACAACTTATTCGCCAAGCACAAAAATTGCAAGAACAAATGGAGAAAGACCGCGAGGCTCTAGAGAATAGCGTAGTTAATGCATCAAGCGGGGGCGGAGTAGTTGAGGTCAAGATGAACGGCAAGCGTGAGATAGTAGCATTGTCTATCAAACCTGAGGCTGTAGACCCTGAGGATGTAGAGATGCTAGAGGATCTCATTATGGCATGTGTTAATGATGCAAATCATCAAATTGATGAGTTGGCTAAAAAAATGATGCCACAAATTCCTGGAGGAATGTTTTAGTTGAAAAACTTTATTTTACCGATAGAAAAACTGATTGCGGAGTTTTCGCATCTGCCTGGGGTTGGACGTAAAACAGCAACAAGATATGCCTATCACATTATCAATAGCGAAACACAGAGCGTGCAAGACTTTGCGAGCGCCATGTTAGATGCCAAGCGCTTAGTTAAGTATTGTAGTGTGTGTGGTAATTTTACTGAAAACGATATATGTGATACTTGTGCGAAAGGTGATAGGCGTCAAGTTTGTGTTGTGGCAGAGCCAAAGGATATCTTGGCGTTAGAAAAAGTCCGTGATTATGGTGGGACTTATCATGTCTTGCACGGACTTTTGAGTCCAATGGAAGGACGTACGGCGGAAGATATTCACATAAAGGAGTTGTTGAGTCGTATCTCTAACGATAATGTCACCGAAGTAATTATGGCGACTCCACCTACTGTGGAGGGTGAGGCTACTGCTATGTATATCTCCAAACTAGTTAAACCACTAGGTGTTAAGGTCACTAGGCTTGCGCAAGGCGTCAGCATGGGCACGGAGTTGGAATATGTAGACGAAGTGACCCTTAGTAAAGCACTGGATGAGCGTCGAGAGATTTAATCATCGAACTTTTGTAATTCAATTTTTAGAGATAAATATTTTTTTAACATTGGATAGAGGTTCTTGTCTCTTCGCTTGAGGAGTTTTTGTTCGCAAGTTTCTACTTCTTTGAGTAAACAGTCGAGTTGGACTGTTTTTTTGTTTTTTATTTTAACCATTTTTGACACCTATTCATATAAATTAACAATAAGGAGGAGGGTGATATGCTTTACAATGACAACGCAATTGCTAGTGACGAAAGTATGTCCAAAATGCGAGATTCTTATGCAAAATTCTCGCCAGTGCATACCTCAAGTGTGGATACTCTAGAGACCAAAAGCATACTCGAAAGTGGAATATATTCGTTGTTTACACAAGAGATAGATTTATTAAAATCTTTGTCAAATTATGCGCAAAATGTAAATATACGTGAATATCTATTGAAACTATCGCAAAAATCTGATGCTGAATTGCAAAAACTTGTGCAAGATTATCCGTCTATTGATACTAGTTTAAGCGAAAATCCGTATTTTTATAACAGACGAAACTCTAATCAAAACTTCAAGAATTTTTTGAATATAGACTTGGAAATTATCAACAAATTAAATCAATCTATGCAGAATATGTCCAAGGAAGAGGAGCGTAAAACATTAGGTAATATGCTCAGCCGACATGTGTTGGCACTAGAGGAACTCTTTAGGCTGATGCATTTGATTAGTTTTTACTAATTTTGATTGCCAAACATAGTTAAAGTTGTTATAATTAACTTATGAAAATGAATATTAGCAAAAATTTAAAAGAATTAAGTGATATATTTAGTGCAAATGGTCACCCATTATACATTGTAGGGGGTTTTGTCCGTAATGCTTTGCTTGGCTTCTGTGAGACGGATATAGATTTGTGCGGGACGGCCACCCCCGCCGAAGTGGCACGTTTTGTGCCAGCCAGTCTATATAACATTGTCATGGTTAACAAAAAGCTTGGCACGTTGCATTTAAATTCTAAACTTAATAGTGAAGTTTTTGAATATACAACCTTTCGTACAGAAAATTATCCCAAAAACGGCGAGCATTCGCCAGATTCGGTGCAGTTTGTACTAGATATTCGCAAAGATGCAAAGCGCCGTGATTTTAGTGCAAATGCCTTGTACTATGATATCCAAAATGAGCAAATTTTGGATTTTTATGATGGCGTAAAAGATATAAAAAAACGTATTCTAAACACTGTTGAGACACCACAATTTGTGTTTAGTAGTGACGGATTAAGAATGCTTAGGATGGTACGCTTAGCGAGTGAACTAGGCTTTGATATAGACCCAGAAAGTTTTGCAGTTGCAAAGTCTATGATATCCAATCTATCCACTATTTCGAGGGAACGTTTTAACAAAGAAATTATTTCTACATTGTATGCAGACTACAAATATCCGAGTGTCAATGCAGTTAATGGACACATTAGAGGGCTGGGATATCTAACGAGTCTACATGCATGGCCTTATGTATTCAAAAAATTATTTACTACATACAACATTTCACCAGATTTACCTACAGGTGAGTGGTACACTCTCGTAGCAAAAGCGCCCGCATCTTATCGTATCACTTGTTTCGTAATCGATTTTTTGAATGCGGTCGGATTAAAAATAGACCTTAACAGTATAACTCTAGTGTTGGGGGAGTTTGGTTTGGGACTAAACAAAAAAGATGTGTATAGACAGGCACGTATTATATTAGGTTATTTGGATGTGTGTGGTGGGTTTGCTAATATTGACCAAAAACGTTTATTTATTCAACACAATATAGAGTATATAGATGCTATTGTAGGCGTTTGTGAACTTAGCATTAGTGTTAATGATTTAAAGATGCTAAAGAATCTAATGCTAATAGACAAAGTACCCTTGAAACTAAAAGACCTAAAGATTGATGGTAATGTGCTAATGCAAAAATTCCCACAACTAAATAGGTCTAAATACAGTGAAGTACTCAATCATTTATTGACAGTTTGCTGTATTGCACCAGAACTCAATAACAAGACCTCGTTATTACAGATTGTCAAAAAATATATACAATAACATTTTATACACAATTTTGTGTTGCAGTAAAATAAGGCTTTACTTGTTATATAAAAAAACCACCAAGTATATTGGTGGATTTTTGTTTTAGCAAGAGCCATCAAATTTTACTGTCCCAGTGATTACAAAATGAAATTTATCAAAGCAGTTTTTTTGTTGTTTGTTAGGGACTAACCAGTTGTTTTGACCACAGTCAAAATCATTGTCTTGCCCCCAGTTTTGTTCATTTTGTTTGTTATCAAAGTCACAAGGGATGTTGCGTATGCGCTTGCAATTGCAGTCACAAATAAAGTCGTCGCCGTGACGCTTGTTATCAAAAACTGGAAATTCGTTGCAAAGCGTATTGTAATTTTGAAAACATTTAAACTTGCAAGGATGTCTTTGTACACACATTGCCTAAGCCTCCTAAAAATAGTTTTCATAACAGGTAAGCAACCTATTATGTATGACAACTCTTGCTGTTATCAGTATATAATAACAATAAAAAAAATGTGCAAACTAACAACTAACTATTTAAAATCATTTGCAAAATTTATAAATTATTAATATACTTATTTTAGAGGTGAAAAATGGGGTATTTTGATTATATTGACAACAAAGAGAAAAAAGATGAGATGACTGTCACTCTAGATGAACACTGGGCAAAGATATCTTTTTTTGTGAGCTTGGGTGCATTGGGGCTGTTTATCCTATCTATTATTTTGACTTTTGCTGTGCATATGGGTGTGTCAATGTGGTTTAATGTACCTAACTTTTTGGGTGTTGTCACCAGTATTGTAGGCATAGTGTTTGTGTCCATTACATTCAACCACTTTAAGCGCAGACGTCAAAAGAGTGCGATTGCTAACATGGCGCTAGCACTTAACATTTTGTGGCTTTTGTCGCACGTTATGATGATTGCGTTTAATATGGCATTTTTGTATTATTAATTATTTGATTTAGTTTACAAAATTATTTTATTGTGTTAGAATGTTAGTGAAGAATAAAGGAGTAAGATGTTATGCAACAATTTATTTTCCCAGCCGTTTTGTACAAGGATAAAGATGGCAGAGGTTTTACGATAGTTTTGCAAGATATCAACGTGTGCACAGAGGGTGCAACTGTCGAAGAGGCCTTTATTAATGCCAAAGAATATCTTGAGGTCTATTGCCGTTGTGCTTTGGAGTACAATGGAGAGGTGGACCCAGCCTCGACTTTTGCTGAGGTTGAGGCAGACAGCAAGGGTAATATTGTGTTGTTGGTGGATGCTGATTTGCCAAACGGCAAAAAAGTTGCACGAGCAAGTAAGTTTAACCTTGATGCTTAAGTTTTGCCCACGGAGGTGCTTATGATAAAAAAAGAATTTACCAACGTTCAAGCCATGCAACATCTCGATTATGCTATCACATGTGGATTTTATTTTGAAAAGTTTATTTTTGGCAAAGGTCTGTATGGTAACCGAGTTTCGCTAATGCGTGGAAAGTTGGCAGAACAACTGTACGATGTGAATGCGGGATACAAGGGGAGCACTTTTCATATTATTGAAGGCATTAAGGCAATTGAGTTAACTCAGACTATTTTGATAACTAGGCAAAAACTAGAGCAATTTTTTATATCAAAAGAATCTATGCAAGATTTTTTGGAAAAATTTAGTTCAGATTTTGCGACTAACGAGGACATAGAGATTACGGCTGACAAGTGGTACAGACTTGTTAGTAAAAAATTAATTCTCAATAAGTCTACAGATTTTGCTATCCTTAACAAGTTCTTGATAGGCAGTTTTATTATGTTATTGCCTATTGACACGCAATTGCGTATTGCCAAATTTCGTAAAGAACAAATCTTGACTCTACTTACGCAAGAGATTATTAGCAAAGATTTTGCCGAATACGCTTTGAATGAGATGCCATGTACCATTGAGGGTTTGGTGTCAGCGAAACAACAAATTTTGAAGGAACAGGTCTTTAAAAAGAAACAAAAAGCAACAGCATAGTTATATCACTCTGTTAGCATAAATTATCACAAACTACACAAAATATAGTGTAGTTTTTTGTTTGGTAAGGAGGTGTTATGTCAACAGATGCGTTCAAAAAGTATGCAATTGCTTTTTGTGTGATTTTGACACTTGTATTATGTTTGACACTTGCTTTTATCTTGCTTTCTAGTTGCAAGATTGTGTCTGTGTGTGCTAGTGCCTTAGATTTGTCAGACATTCCAAATATTACAATTAATCTAAAATATCATGGTCATAACTTTGTGTACAATTCTAGTGAACATATCCCCAATGTAACAAACTTTTTACAAGAACGCACTCTACACAAGCACAATCGGACTGGTACACATGTAGAGCGGGCTACAGTGATAGATTGTATGGTCAACAACCGTATACCCATTAGAGATGCTTTTTGCTATATGTTCTTTGATTGGCAGGAGTATTTTGATAAAGTACTAGATGTAGTAAATATTGAGCCCAAGGATGCTGAACTCAAGTTTTTGCCACACCAAGCACCTTATTTTGAAATCACAAAAGAGCGTATAGGATACAAGCTCAATCAAGATGATGTGTTACGTAACATTGTGACCGAACTTTATAAAACAGATAACATAACTTTAGAACTTACACCAAAAGCCTTGTTGCCTAATGTGTATGCAACAAATTTAAAAAGGCTTACATCCAAATTATCTTCATTCTCTACATCTTATGCATCGTCTAGTGTCGCACGAAAACACAATGTATCTCTCGCATTAAGTCATTTTGATGGTATGCGTGTAGCCCCAAAGCAAACAATATCTTTTAATAATATTACAGGCGAGCGAACAAAAGAGCGTGGTTATCAAGAGGCGCATATGATATTAGAGCATGAATACGTAGATGCAGTGGGTGGTGGTGTGTGCCAAGCTAGTACGACTTTGTATAATGCACTCTTGTTAGCTAGATTAGATATAGATGAAGTGCATTCACACAGTTTGCCTAGTAGTTATGTAGATTTAGGTTTTGATGCTATGGTCAATTTTGGCACAAGTGACCTACGTTTTACCAATCCATATGACACGCCTATTTTTATTCGTGTGGAGTGTAACAATAAAACTGTTAAGGTTGAAATTTTTGGGCAAAACTATGCGCAAAATATTAAAATCAAACGAGTAAATGAAATCATTTCACGCATATCTCCTCCGATTGATAAAGTAGAAGTGGATGCGCAAGGCGAGTATCTAGACAAAATACAATACAAAGATGAGTGGTTGTACAAAAAGCAACCTAAAGATGGATTTAAGGTCAAGGCGTACCTTGAATATTACAAAGATGGCAAATTACTAAAGCGAAAAAGTATTCGCACAGTAACATATCAACCACAACAAGGCATAAAAATTTATGGTGCAAAAAATAGACCAAAGTTAGAAAACATTGATTCAGATTTTTTGCAAACATTAGGAAATATACTAGGAAAAAACTAAAATATATGTTATAACTAACAAATAGACATTGCGGAGGGGATACGTATGTGGTGGTTGTTTATCTTGTATGCAGTATTGCTTGTATTGGTAGTTTTTTTGTCAAACATAGTGGCGAAATGTACTGACTACATCGAAAAACACACAAAACTAACTGGAGCGTTGCTAGGTGGTGTAGTACTTGCGGGGATAACTAGTTTGCCAGAACTTGTCACTAGCATAACCAGTTCTTTGTTGGGTGAGCCAAACCTTGTACAAGGTGATATCTTGGGTTCAAGTATTTTTGATATCTGCATCTTGGGTGTCATTATGATTGTATTTGGTAAAGTGGTTAAGAATTCAACAATATCCAAAGATAACGCAAGGTTTGTATTGTGGACAGGTCTAATTTGTCTGTGTATCATAGCAGTCACATTGATTGAAGTATTGTGTGGAGTATCTCTTGTAATACCATATGTAAATATTAATGTATTGACGTTTGTATGTATCATCTTGTATATTGTTGCTCTTTTGACAATGAAAAAAGTTGATGAAAACAAAGCACAAAATACAGTCAACACAACCAATACAAATACAAACAATCAAAGCGTAGACGTCGTAACGGACAAAAAAGAACTCAAATCTGTAATCATCAAATTTGTTATTAGTGCTGTTTTTTTGATAGGTGTATCAATAGGTATTACATTTATATCTAACTTTATATCCAACGAATACGGCTTGGGTAAAGGACTTGTGGGAGCGCTATTTTTGGGCGTTGCTACTAGTTTGCCAGAGATTATCAGTAGTTTCACTTTGGTAAGGCTTGGCAATTATAATTCTGCATTTGGTAACATCATTGGCTCATGTTTGTTCAATTTTTTGGTGCTAAGTATTGCAGATGTGTTTTATTTTGGGGGAAGTGTATTCCTAGCTAGTCTTTCGTCAGTGTATGCTGTATTGTGTATCTTAGTTAGTCTTTGCGCTTTGTATCTATCCTATTTGTTGCAGACGCGCACAAAGTATTGCAACAGAGGTACACTTGCACTTTGTGGCATTGTGACAGTAATTTGTTATGTTGTATTCTTAATAATTTTGGCATAGATATTTTATATTATCAAAAATTGTAATAAAAAGAGGTAAATTTAGGCAATTTACCCTTTTTTATTGTGGATAACTTGCAAAAACATGCAAAAAAACGTTTAAAAATGCATAAAAAACATAAAAATTCACTAAATTTTATATTTATTCACTGTGGATAAGTGCATAACTTTTGTGGAAAACTCAGTAAAAATCGCACCACTGTTTGTATGTTCTAAATGTATAAAATGAATAATATGAATAAAAATACAACTGTTAAGGTCAAACCAAATAGAGTAAATATTCAAAAAAATAAAAAAATGATAAAATGCTGTTGACATAGTCTCAATAATTTGTTAAAATATCTCCGTTACAAACTAGATGTTTTGTAGCGGTTTTTTACTAAACTGGAGTTTCCAGTCGTTATGTGGTGCTTTTAGTGGTGTACAAGCACTATATAATAGGATACGTTTTTGATTAATCTACAGCAGAGGACTTCACTTCAATAATTTGCTATTAGTTAGTTTAAAATATATCGGATGGATTTTACAGGGTTGATAAAATCACAAGTATTTTACAAGGAGGATAATAATGCCTACAATTAACCAATTGGTGCGTAAGGGAAGACAAAAGCAAAACAGAAAGTCAAAATCTCCTTTGCTTGACTCTTGTCCCGAAAAACGTGGTGTGTGCTTAAGTGTTACAACTACAACGCCAAAAAAACCTAACTCAGCACTTCGTAAAGTTGCAAAGGTTCGTTTGAGTAATGGTAGTGAGAGCACTGTTTACATTCCAGGCGAAGGGCACAACTTGCAAGAGCACAGCGTAGTTTTGGTTCGTGGTGGTCGTGTAAAGGACCTTGTCGGTGTTCGTTACCACATTGTTCGTGGTGTACTAGACACTGCTGGTACTGCAAAGCGTCAACAAGGACGTAGTAAATACGGTGCCAAAAAGGGTAAATAATCACCCAAATTAATCTAATAATACTTCCTATATAATATAAGGAAAACCCCGATATATAGGCAAACTAAGCAAAATTTAATTTAAGGAGGAAAATTATGTCAAGACGTAATTCCGCAACAGTACGTGAAGTGTTGCCAGACCAAAAGTACGGTAGCACAGTGATTACAAAGTTAATCAATCAAGTAATGTTGGATGGTAAAAAAGGTATTGCACAAAACATTGTGTACACTGCTTTGGACACTTTGGCCGAAAAGACGTCTGAGCCAGTTATGGATGCTTTTGAAAAAGCATTGGCAAACTGTATGCCAGAGGTTGAGACCAAGTCTCGTAAACTTGGCGGTGCAACATATCAAGTTCCAACCGAAGTTAGTCCAGCGCGCAAACAAACATTGGCAATTCGTTGGCTTGTACTTTTCGCAAAGAAGAGGAGCGAGCGTACAATGGCGCAAAGACTTGGTGCAGAACTTGTGGACGCATACAACAATACAGGTGGAGCAGTGAAAAAGAAAGAAGAAGTTCACCGTATGGCAGAAGCAAACAAAGCATTTGCTCATTTCAAATGGTAATCTAAAAAATAAGGGAGATAAAAATGGCAAGAACAATTCCGCTAGACAAAGTCCGCAACATTGGTATTATGGCGCATGTGGATGCTGGTAAGACAACGACTACTGAGCGTATATTATTCTATACTGGTAAAACCCACAAGATAGGTGAGGTTCAGGATGGTCAAGCTACGATGGACTGGATGGTGCAGGAGCAAGAGCGTGGTATCACTATCACGAGTGCTGCTACCACTACCCACTGGAGAGATTGTCAAATCAATATCATTGACACTCCAGGTCACGTAGACTTTACTATAGAGGTTAAGCGTAGCCTTAAGGTGCTAGATGGTGCGGTTACCGTATTTTGTGCACGAAACGGCGTGCAACCTCAAACTGAGAACGTATGGCGTCAGGCCAACGAGTACAAAGTTCCACGTATTGCGTACATTAACAAGATGGACTCACAAGGCGCAGACTTTTTGAGAGCAGTTGACATGATGGCAACCAAGTTATCAGATGCCCACCCAGTAGCAATCCAATTGCCTATTGGTAGAGCAGATGATTTTAAGGGCATTGTAGACCTTGTCGACATGGACGCTGTTATCTACAAAGATGACGAAGGTAAGGAGATGGAAGTCATTGATATTCCTGAGGACATGAAAGCAATGGCTCAAGAATACCACGACAAAATGGTGGAAAAGGTTGCCGAAGTCGACGATGTTTTGCTTGAAAAATATCTAAATGGCGAGACCTTGACCAAAGAAGAGATTAAGGCAGGCCTTCGTAAAGGTACACTTGAGTTAAAACTTAACCCAGTGGTATGTGGTAGTAGTTATCGCAACAAAGGTGTTCAAAAGCTTTTGGATGCAATTGTAGATTATCTACCTAGTCCAGCCGACATTCCACCAGTTGAGGGTGTGTCACTTAAGACGGGTGAAGAGATTGAGCGCAAGCCAAGTGATGATGAGCCATTCAGTGCTTTGGCATTCAAGGTGGCAACGGACCAATTTGGTCGTTTGACATTCATTCGTGTTTACAGTGGTAAGCTAGAAAGTGGTAGTTACGTTTACAACTCTACCAAGGACAAAAAAGAGCGTGTAGCAAGGCTAGTGCGTATGCACTCTAACCAACGTATCGAGATTCCAGAGGTTCGTACAGGTGATATTGCTGCTGTTGTCGGTCTAAAAGAGACCACAACTGGTGATACGTTGTGTGATGATTCGCACCCAGTATTGCTAAAAGGTATTGAGTTCCCAGAGCCAGTTATCAAAATAGCAATTGAGCCAAAGACCAAGTCCGACCAAGAAAAGTTAATCCAAGCATTGTTAAAATTTGCTGAGGAAGACCCTTCATTTAGGACCTATACAGACCAAGAGACTGGTCAGACAATTATGGCTGGTATTGGTGAGTTGCAACTCGACATCTATTGCGACCGTTTGCGTCGTGAGTTTAATGTTGAGGCAAACATTGGTAAACCTCAAGTATCTTACCGTGAGACAATTCGTCGTAAAGTTCGTCAAGAAGGCAAGTTTATTCGCCAGAGTGGTGGTAAAGGTCAATATGGTCACTGTATCATAGAGATGGAGCCACTTGCTCCTGGTTCGGGCTATGTATTCGAGAACAAAATTGTTGGTGGTGCAATTCCAAAAGAGTTTATCCAACCAGTTAATGATGGTATCGAAGAGGCTCGCCACAATGGTGTACTTGCTGGATATGAGACCGTTGACTTTAAGGTAACTTTGGTTGATGGTAGTTTCCATGAGGTTGACTCTAGTGAAATGGCATTTAAGATTGCAGGTAGTATGGCATTCAAAGAGGGAGCTAAAAACGCTGACCCTGTAATTCTTGAGCCAATTATGAGAGTCCAAGTTATTACACCAGATGAATATCTTGGTGACGTTATGGGCGACATCAACCGTCGTCGTGGACAAGTTGCTGATATGGAATTAAAGAATGGTCAGCAAACAATCAATGCGTTTGTTCCGTTAGCCGAAATGTTCGGTTATGCGACAGACCTACGTAGTTTGACGCAAGGTCGTGGTATATTTACTATGGATTTGGAGCGCTATGACGAAGTTCCTAAATTCGTAGCGGACAAAATCATAGGTGAGCGAAACAAAGCAGCATAAAAATTAAAAAAAAAGAATATAAGGAGATAATTGATTATGTTTAAAATAGACGAAAACAAAGTAAAATTTAACGTTGGTACTATCGGTCACGTAGACCATGGTAAAACAACATTGACAGCTGCAATCTGTGAATTGCAAGCATTGAAAGGTTTGGCAGAGGCAAAAGACTACGACCAAATCGATAACGCTCCAGAAGAGAAAGCACGTGGTATTACAATTAATACTTCTCACGTAGTTTATGAGACCGAAAAGCGTAGTTACGCACACGTAGACTGCCCAGGACACGCAGACTTTATTAAAAACATGATTTCTGGTGCAGCGCAAATGGATGGTGCTATCCTAGTTGTTGCTGCAACAGATGGTGTTATGACACAAACTAAAGAGCACATTTTGCTAGCTCGTCAAGTTGGTGTGCCAAGCATTGTTGTATTCATTAACAAAGTTGACCAACTTCCAGAGGCTGACCGTGCTGACATGCTAGAGCTTGTAGAGATGGAACTTAGAGACCTACTTAACAAGTATGGTTTTGACGGTGACAACACTCCTATGATTTGTGGTAGTGCTCTAAAAGCTTTGGAGGCTGCAAAAGCTGGTAAGGTTGACAGTCCAGATGTAAAATGCATTGACGAATTGTTGAATGCTTTGGACACTTACTTTAAGGACCCTGTTCGTGACCTTGACAAGCCATTCTTGATGTCAATCGAGGGTGTAAACACAATTTCTGGTCGTGGTACAGTAGTTACTGGTCGTATTGAGCGTGGTAAAGTTAAAGCTGGTGACACAGTCGAGATTGTTGGTCTTCGTCCTACAAAGTCAACAGTTGTAACAAGTATCGAAACATTCCACGAGTCTCGTGGTGAGGCAGTTGCTGGTTACAACATTGGTGCTTTGCTCCGTGGTATTGACCGTAAAGACGTTGAGCGTGGTCAAGTACTTTGTGCTCCTGGTACAGTTACACCTCACACAAAGTTTACTTGTCACGTATATGTATTGAAAAAAGAAGAAGGTGGTCGTAGTACTCCATTCGTTACTGGTTACCGTCCACAATTCTACTTCCGTACAACAGACGTAACTGGTGGCATCACTCTTCCTGAAGGCGTTGAAATCGTTATGCCAGGTGACACTGTTGATATGACAGTTGAACTTGACAAACCAGTTGCAATTGAAGAACAACTCCGCTTTGCTATCCGTGAGGGTGGTCGTACCGTAGGTAGTGGTGTAGTTACAAAGATTGAAAAATAATCTTTAAACAGACAACAAAGAGCAGTACGTAAGTGCTGTTTTTTGTTTTTTGTTTTTGAGTGTATTATCCATAGTATAAATCAGCCAAATTTCTGTAAAATAATATAAAAGTTAACATTTTAGTTGTGTTTTTTTGGATTTATTTATATAATGTTTATACAGAGTAGTTTAATTAGATTGGGGAGGTGAGGTTGTGGAAGATTTTGCACAAAAAAAAGGCAATTTATCTACACCAGCAAGTTCTATTCCTAAAAACCTTCCTAAGAAATTACCACCCGAGCTTTTGCGTAATCTTCAAGCAAAAAAAAATATTCAATCAAATACTCAACAAAGCCATGTATCCAAAGTTGCAAATGTAAACGCTACTCTTAGCACTACGCAAAAACTCACAAACATTAATAGTGCATCTGACCGCAATACGCCTACCAATCTAAGCGACATGCTAGACAAAAGATTGGATATTACGGAGCAACAGTCTCAAGGGACATATCCTTCACATTTAGATGACAAAGATTTTTACAAATTGTATACACATAGCGTCACAAACTATCATCGTGCTATCAAACATATTAAAAAACCTATGGCATTAACTATTATGCCACTAAGTCCAGTTCAAAATATTTTTATGGATGCTATTCCTGAAACTTTGTGGTTTTTTCCCCGTTCAAGAGTTAATGCTATAATAAATAGATTAGAATTAACCGTTCCACGTAAACCTATAGGCAAACGTATTACAACTATGATTATAATCATTGTGTTAATTATGGCAATAATAGGTTCGGGGATTTATATTGCATATGTACTTACGCGCCATCTAAATCCACAAGATACCGATGTTTCGGGAGATATAACTTTTAACCTAGAAGATGTCGAGCAAGGTGGCTCAAGTACTACTACACTAAACATTGCTGGTGCAAGATTAAACGAAGATTTGACCATACATCCAACCATTACAAATAATACCAATATTGAGTTGTATTTACGTTTTTATGTTACTCTAGATTATATCTATGGCAAAGATTATCTCAATGTTGATAAAGATGACTTATCTGTAAGTTATCCATTGGATGAAGAAAAGTGGTGGGCAGATGCAGAAGATTCGGATTACGTAACATATTATCTATTTAAGTTAAAGCCCAATGACAAAGTCGTTTTGTTTGATTCTTTTCAAATAAATGGAGCAAGTGCACTCGAAAACGACTGGCAAGGCAAGAGCCTTGATGTAACAGTGCATGCAGAGGTTTGCCAAGTTTTAGCAGAGGACCAAACATTTCCTCCTGGCTGGTCTACGTATTGGGTTAATTTGATTACAGTTTAATATTTTTAGTTAAGAGGTTTTTATGAATAAGTTTTTAAAATATTCACCATTATATGCTTTACTTATTGTTGTTGTAAGCGTTTTTAGTGGTTGTTTGTTTACTATTCCTACGCCAACAGTTGCGGTAGATGGTTATATCCTCAGTTGGGACAGTAATACATACGCAAAAAATTACGAAGTTGTGTTAAACGATGAAAGTATGATTGTAGCTGATAACTCTTTAGATATGGCGTGGTATCTTAACTCTAGTGGCGTTCAGAGCGCAAAAGTAAAGACAAACTCAAAAAATTTTCTTTATAATGACTCAGAGTATTCTGCCACCATCCAAATTATTGTACCAACTACAAAAATGTCTACGCCACAAAATGTTGCTGTGAATATTGAGAACAATCAATACATGGCTGAATGGAATAGTGTATCTGGTGCAACACGTTACGTCCTCAAATTGATTAACAAAACAACCAACAAAACAACTTTGCTGTCGTCTACAACTACAAGTTTAAATCTCACAAAATACATGACTACTAGTGGTGCTTTTGTTGTGTCTGTACGAGCTGTGGCGGATGACCTAAGTACTTATGCGCCAAGCGAATGGGCGGAGTCAGATGAGTTTGAGTGGTTGACATATCTCGAAACGCCTACAGTTACGCTCTCTGGTACTACGCTTAGGTGGAATGTAATAGAAGGCGCAAAAGAATATGTTGTATCCAACCAAAGGGGGGATACTGTCACGGTAAGTACCAACTCTTGCAACCTAAGTACAACTACACTTTTGGGTACTGGAACAAATAACATGACGGCACTGTTTGTTCAAGCAGTAGCCGAAAATCATGCTGGTTATGATTCGGCGTATTCTGACGGTGTGACCTATTATAGCAGTAGGACCGAATCAGCACTAAAAGCAACAACGCTCTCATATCTTGGTTCGGAGTTTGATTTGTACGCAAACGATGAGGCAGAGTTACATGATATAGTCTTTTATGCAATGTATTACCGCATTACAGACATGAAATTTATTATTGGTTATTCTACTAACTACAGCACGTTAATATCTACAGAATTAAATAAATATAACGAAATTATGTCCATATCATATAATGTCACACAAGAAATGCTTAATGAAAAAGTTTTGACGCTTGACATAACATTTAGGCATCCAAATACCCCAACATTGACAGCAAGTGGTAGTTATACTGTTGTACAAAGTGATACAATTCAACCAACGTCATATACAACCACACCAAGAAGTAGTGATTATGATGATTTTGCTATAGATGAGCGCACAAAGACGATGGTTGTATTTAATAGTGACCAACTTTATGTTGCACTACAAAACGGCTTTAAACCAGTGTTTACATCTGTCAATAGTCCAGCGCAGACTGTTTACAACTTGGCAAAACAAGTTCTGAGAGAGACGGTTGATGATAGTATGACAGATTTACAAAAAGTAACGGCTATATATGATTGGTTAAGTTATACTGTAAAATATGATTACAATTTGTTAGAGATTACAGAAGAACTAGAAAGCAAAAGTTCTACGGGCTCAACGTCCGAGTTGTCTAAGTACAAAGGCTTTTATATAGAGGGAGTTTTACTAGACAATGGTCAAGCAGTGTGTGATGGAATCTCCAAGACATTTGTATTACTTTGCAGTCTAGAGAATATAGACACCTACAAGGTAAGTGGTGTAGCCAATGGTGGTAATCATGCGTGGAATAAAGTTAGTTTGGATCTTGATAACGACAATACAAAAGAGTGGTACACAGTAGATGCAACTTGGGGTGACTGTACAGAAAAATCAGGTACTACCTACACAGAATATTTATCTCACTCTTACTTCTTAGTTACAGATACTATGATAGAGAAAAACTCGCACAGAGAGACATCTCCAAATACTTATGAATCGACGACCGAATACAACTACTATGCTAATACAACAATTACTGATGGAACGAACACTCAAAGCTTGTATATAACATCTTCGGCTGAATTAACAAAACTATTTACAATTGTGGACAATAACAAATTAACAGGTATTGAGTTTGCGTCTGCTACATCAATTAGTTGGTCTATGATGTATCAACTTAATTACAATATTAAATTGGATACAATATATACAACTAGTGGCGGCACAAGATATATCTATATAGTTATACCACGTTAATAAGTTAATAAAAAAAAGATAGCACTACAAATAGTGCTATCTTTTTTTGCTAGTTATTTTTTGAGTGGTGTTGTTAGGTCCCAATCAATGGGCGCGGAACCAAGCGCGCGCAAGATTTCGTTGGCCTTGCTAAAGTGCTTGCATCCAAAAAAGCCATTATACGCAGACAAAGGACTAGGATGGGCAGCGGTAAGTACGAAGTGGTGTTTGGTGTCAACGTTTTGAGCAATTGCCTTTGCGTTATTTCCCCAAAGTAAGAATATGATAGGCTTTTGTCTTTCATTGAGTTTGTTGATAATTGCACTCGTAAATTGTTCCCAGCCGTGGCCTTTGTGGCTGTTGGCTTGTCCGCGTCTAACTGTAAGGACAGAGTTGAGTAGTAATACACCTTGACGTGCCCACTTGGTCAAATCTCCTGTTTTGGCAATAGGTACACCTAGGTCAGAGTGCAACTCTTTGTAAATGTTTTGTAGGCTAGGCGGTAGTTCGACATTGTCTTGAACACTAAAGCACAAACCATGCGCCTGGTTTGGCTCATGATAAGGGTCTTGACCAATGATGACCACACGTACGTCATCATATTTTACCAAGTTAAGCGCATTAAAGATGTTTTTCTCCTCAGGGTAGATGGTGTAATGTGAATATTCATCGGACAAAAATTTTTCTAGTTCTTTAAAATATGGTTTATTAAATTCATCTGATAATAAGTTGTACCAACTTTTTGCGATAATCATATTCTTACCTTCTTATATAATATAGATACTCTCGTTTTGCTTTTTGATTACTACTTATATTATATAGTTAAATAAGTTAAAAGTAAAGTTAAGCATATTAAATTTAAGTTTTGTTTTTAAAAAACGAATTTTGTTTAAATGTTTAAAACTTAATAAAAAAAGCAAATCTCTGTTTTGGATAAGGATGAGATTGATGTTTTTGTATAAGTTGGTAGGTAAGTTTTGATGTATCTAGCTACAAAAAGGCACGAACACACGGGTAGGTTTTAGCAGAATACCCAAAAAAAGGGCAAAAAACCCCACAAAGAGTAAATTTTTTTAAAAAAAATTAAAAAAAGTTGTTGACTTTAGAGTTGATTACTGATATACTATCAACGTTGTCACTTGAAGTGGTGACAACAGAGTAAATTGACAATTAAATAATATACAAGATAAGGTTTAATAGGTTTTGTCAATTCCGACACATTTTGTGTCAGTAATTAAGAAATTTTACAGAACTAACTTTACGTAATTTATACGTTAGTAATTAGTTTTGAGTTATGATTAAAACATTAGAGTTTGATCCTGGCTCAGGACGAACGCTGGCGGCGTGCTTAATACATGCAAGTCGTACGAGGTA
>ONVD01000016.1 GCA_900321185.1 uncultured Eubacteriales bacterium | reverse complement strand
CCCACAGTCAATCCAAGAGGCGCCAAAATGTACCTCTTTTCTCCGTCAGCGTATTGCAATAATGCAATATAAGCACTACGGTTTGGGTCATACTCAATTGTCTTTACGACAGCTGGTATGCGATCTTTATTTCTCTTAAAGTCAATAATTCTATACTTGCGACGTGTTCCACCACCTTGATGACGAACAGTGATGCATCCACGATTGTTACGACCTGCATTCTTTTTGACGGTTGTCAACAATGACTTTTCGGGAGTTGTTGTTGTAATCTCATCAAATGTAGGACGAACAGTGCCACGCAATGAAGGTGTTATTGGTCTATATCTTTTTACTGCCATAATTTTTTACCTCCGCTAATTACGACAAGCTGTCAAAGAACGCAATTGGCTTGCTATCTTTTGTAAGAGTAACTGCAGCCTTTTTAATTGACTGAGTATGTCCTATTTTGCCTTGTCTTCTTACTGTTTTTTGTGGTGTAACCACTGTGTTTACTGACTTAACATCAACCGAGAACAATTCTTCAACAGCTTTCTTAATTTGTGTCTTGGTTGCATCTTTTACAACTACAAACCAATATTTTTTGTTGTGAATGTCTTGATAAGTCTTTTCAGATAAAAGGGGTTTTACAATAATCTTATTTGCATCCATTATTTATAAGCCTCCTCTATAGATTTGATTGCCTTTTTGGTAATCAATAATTTGTCTTTGCTAACAATCTCATATGTGTTGAGTAAGTTGCAATTTACAACTTCCACATTTGGCAAGTTAGCACTAGCCATCTGAACATTTTCATTTGGCTCATCTAGTACTACAAGTACTGATTTACCAAACTTAAAGTTGTCAATAATGCTTTTCATATCTTTTGTTTTGTGTGTATCAAGTTTTAATTCGTCAACCACATAAATGTCGTTTTGAGCCAACTTTGCACTAATAGCACTGCAGAACGCTGAACGACGTGCAGTTTTGTTAACCTTTTGACTAAAATCTCTAGGTTTAACTGCGAATGCCAATCCACCCTTTATCCATTGAGGGCTACGGCGACTACCTTGACGGGCATTACCTGTGCCTTTTTGACGCCAAGGCTTTTTAGCACGACCGCGTACTTCACTGCGACTTAAAGTAGATTTTGTGCCTTGTCTCTGATTAGCAAGGTACGCTACCACAACTTGGTGAATTAGTGGCTCGTTGTATTCTACGCCAAACACACTATCATTGAGTTTAAGCGTCTCAACTTCTTTTGCTTGTGTGTTGTATACTTTTGTTGTTGCCATAGTTTGTCTCCTTATTTAGCCTTTACAGCATTTCTTAACATAACCACACTATTGCGTGGACCAGGAATAGCACCCTTCACCAAAATTAAATTGCGTGCAGTGTCTACTCTTACGACCTCAAGGTTTTGGACTGTAACACGTGTTCCACCATAACGACCAGCCATGCGCTTACCTTTGAATACCTTTGCAATACCAGGACCACTACCCAAAGATTGGTGACGGTGTATCTTGTTACCACCGTGAGTATTGTCTTGGTGCTTCATATTCCAACGGTAAATGATACCAGTGAAACCACGACCACGAGAAGTACCAATTGCATCGACTTTGTCACCTTCGCTAAACACATCGCAACTAATGGTTTGGCCTACGCTGTATGCACTGGTGTCATCAATGCGGAACTCTCTTAATTCTCTTTTTTGTTCTACATTCGCTTTTTTGAATGTACCCATTTGGGCTTTGTTGACTAATTTTTCTCTAATGTTGCCATGAGCTACAACTAATGCGTTGTAGCCGTCTTTGTCTTCATTTTTGATTTGAACAATAACATTTGGCTCAGCCTCAACAACAGTAACAGGGATTACTATGCCGTTTGTGGCGAAAATCTGAGTCATACCCAATTTTTTACCTAAAATTGCTTTATTCATAATAACTATCTCCTTGTTGTATTTGACTAAATCTTCATATTAATGTCCACACCAGCAGGCAAATCCAGTTTGGATAGCATATCCATTGTTTTGCTTGTTGGGTCCAAAATGACAATAAGACGCTTGTGAGTCCTAATCTCAAATTGTTCACGACTGTCTTTATTGACATGTGGAGAACGCAAAATTGTAACCACTTCCTTGTCAGTAGGAAGAGGTATTGGTCCGGAAATTTTGCAACCGGATTTTGTTGCTGCATCGACTATACGAGCGGTAGCAACGTCAATCAAGGCATGGTCAAACGACTTTAACTTGATCTTAATTTGTTGTGTACTCATTACACACCTCCAAAAAAATCTACTAAACTGAGCAACGTGCTCTAAAAAGCACTAAACCACACACACAAACATATCTAATATAAATAAACGCTCCCGTGTGTATCATCTTGTAGACTAAAAAATAAAAAAATTATTTTGCTCAGGCGCAGTGCTTTTGCACCACTTGTCCGCACAAATTCTCTGCAAAAGTTGCTTTTTTGCAGTAACTTTATGTTTCATCCCAGTCCACAGGTTTATTGATTATACCCTAAAACAAGTATTATGTCAACACTTTTTTAAAAAGATTTTTAAGTTTTTTGTCGTTAGACTTCCTATATATAAGATATACTCAATCACACCAACAAAAACTGCGTAAAATAACAAAAGACACGGACTCAAGAGCCGTGTGTCTTTAACCTGCAATACTCACCTATTCTAAGGGAATATTAGGCAGTGCTGGTATATCTAAAGTACTGCAATCACCACTAAGCATTAAGTAATAAGCGTAACTGCCTATCATAGCGCCGTTGTCAGTGCAATATTTGGATTCAGGAAATAAAACTTTTATGCCATTTTCTTGACCTGCAAGAGTTAGTTGATTCCTGAGATATGAGTTTGCAGAAACACCACCAGCAACGCAAAGTGTGCTTAGATTGTTTACTAAACATAGTTTGATAGCCTTGGTAACGACCATTGATACAGCTTCCGCCTGAAATGATGCACAAATCTGTGGAATATCCAAAGTGTTACCCTTGGTTGTTTCATTGTGAACATAATTAATCACTGCAGTCTTTAGTCCACTAAAACTAAAGTTTGGACTATCTTTTAATGCGGTATGATGCACAAATTGTATTTTTGGCACTATACCCTTTGAGATTTGATCTATCTTTGGTCCACCTGGATAGCCTAGTCCGACAACGCGCGCAACTTTGTCAAAACTCTCTCCGATAGCGTCATCTATTGTTGTACCAAAAAGTTTTAGGTGTGTGTAGTCAGTTACACCAACAACAGCAGTATGCCCTCCACTAACTACTAGGCAACCAAAAGGTGGTGTTAAATCTTGATATGTTAAATAATTTGCACAAATATGACCTTTTATGTGGTTGCATGCAATGAGTGGAATATCTAGAGCAAACGACAACGCCTTGGCTGTTGTTAACCCCACAAGCAACGAACCAACCAAACCTGCGCCTTGTGTTACACCAATTGCATCAATATCTTGCAAAGTTAAATGAGCATCTTTTAATGCTTTGTCTACGAGTGGCATGATTGCCATAATATGATTGCGACTAGCAATCTCTGGCACAACGCCACCAAAGCGCGTGTGAATATCAATTTGTGAGGAAAGTACATTAGAGAGAACTTGCCTACCATTTTGCACAATTGCCACACCAGTATCATCACAACTAGACTCTATGGCAAGAATGCGTACAGTTTTTTTTGTACGCAAAACTTTCATTTTATTGTGCATCCTCTCAATATATGTCATTTGTTTATCCTCTTAGTTAGACAATTTACTCTGACGTAAATATTCATCAATAAAGTCTTGAATATCACCGTCCATAACACGGTCTATGTCACTAGTCTCGTAATTGGTGCGATGGTCTTTGCACATGGTATAAGGACAAAATACATAGCTACGAATCTGACTACCCCACTCGATTTTTTTAAGAGTTCCTTGAATGTCTTTTGTATCAGCCAAACGTTTTTGTTCCTCCAGTTCTGCGAGTTTACCCCTTAGAACATTTAAAGCGTTATTCTTATTTTGAATCTGACTACGTTCGTTTTGACACGTAACGATAATACCTGTTGGCAAATGCTTGATACGCACAGCGCTATCAGTTGTGTTGACTCCTTGCCCACCATGTCCGCCAGCATGGAATGTATCAATACGCAAATCAGTTTCTGGAATAACAATCTCAGTGTCATTCTCTAGTTCTGGCATAACCTCTACAGATGCAAAGCTCGTGTGACGACGCGCATTGCTATCAAAAGGAGATATACGCACTAGTCTATGTACACCTTTCTCTGCTTTTAGATAACCATAAGCATTTACTCCTTTGACAGCGACTACCACGCTCTTTAATCCCGCCTCTTCACCTGACTGACTGTCTAGTATCTCTGTTGCAAAACCTTGTTTTTCGCAATACCTTAGGTACATGCGCAAAAGCATTTCTGTCCAATCTTGCGCCTCTGTACCCCCTGCTCCCGCTTGGATAGATAAAATTGCATTATTTTTGTCATACTTACCATTTAATAGTGCTGACAAATGCATTTTTTCGACCTGATTATTTAATGTCACAAGTTCGCTAGATATGTCTTGCATCATACTACCATCATTTTCGTCACATTCAGCAAACAAGTCCTTTAATAAACTGTATTGCGAGTTGATATCTTTGACTGTTTGTAGGGTTTTTTCCAAAAAGTTGAGGCGTTGTCCCACGTATTGAACATTGCGTTGATCCGAATAAAATTCGGGTTCTAGTTGTTCTGTAAGTAACTTATTTTTTTCGGAATTAATTTTTTGTTCATCATAAACAACATTTATATCATGTAGTTTTTTCTCTATTTGTTTTAAGTTATTAGCTATCTCTAAAGCGTCCATTATGCACCCTTGCCACAACAATTTTTATATTTTTTACCACTCCCACATGGGCATGGGTCATTACGCCCTACTGTTTTGTCAGATTTGGCGGGTTGCTTAGATTGACCACTCCCACTGTTGTTGCCCTCTTGAGTAGCAGTGAACTGTTGCCTCTGCCTATTAGCACGTTCAACCATCGCTCGAAATGCATCAACATTCATGTTAAGCATGACAGCAGATGTGTCTGCACGGATTTTTGCAACCATCTCATCAAACATATTAAAGCCTATTTTTTTGTAAGCAACAATTGGGTCTTGACGTCCGTATGCCAATGTACCAACGTCTCGCCTTAGGTCTGACATTGCGTCTATGTGTTGCATCCAAGCATGGTCTACTACACTCAACAACACTGCACGTTCAATATCAGCAAACACAAGTCCCAACTCTTCGATTTGCTTTTTCTTGTCATCATAGCGAGCAATAACATCATCTATGATTTTTTGCCTCAATTCTTCATATATGATATCTTCGCACATTTCTTCTGTAACAAAATTAGTGCCTTTTTTGTAAAGTTTATCCTCAAGGTTTAGGTTAATCTTGCTAACGTCCCAATCTACACTTGGCTTGTCCAAGTCCACACTTCCCATCAACGCTTCGTCAACCAAATCTGGAAACATATCCAAAATTTGCGAATGCACATCCTCGCCATCTAAGATAGAGTTACGCTGTCCGTAAATAATGGAACGTTGCTTATTGATGACATCATCGTACTCTAGCAAATATCTACGACTAGCATAGTGTGCTGCCTCGACTTTCTTTTGTGCGTTTTCTATCATTCGAGTCATCATTTTACTTTTAATTGGTGTATCGTCATCTAGATGCATAAACGTCGTTATACGCTTTAATTTGTCACCAGCAAACAAGCGCACCAGGTCGTCTTCAAAAGAAATGTAAAACACACTCCTGCCTGGGTCTCCTTGACGTCCAGCACGTCCACGCAACTGGTTGTCAATACGTCTAGATTCGTGCCTTTCGGTACCAATAATCAGTAGACCACCAGTCTCTAGTACGCGCTGTTTCTCTTCGTCAGTCTCTTGAGTAAACTGAGCCAAATATCTATCATAGTCTTGTTTAGCTTTGATTGTATCTTCCGATGTAGGGGTCAAGAATGAACTAGCGATTTCTATCTGTCCATGAGTGTAACCATGCTTTGCCATTTCAGCTTTTGCAAGATACTCAGGGTTACCTCCCAGTAAAATATCTGTACCACGTCCAGCCATGTTTGTGGCAATAGTAACCATACCATACCTACCTGCTTGTGCAACAATCTCACTCTCTTGAGCATGGTTTTTTGCGTTTAACACCTTGTGTGGAATGTGACGTGCCTTTAACATATTGGATAGCATAACAGATTTTTCGATTGTTATAGTGCCGACCAATACTGGCTGTCCAGTTTTGTGAGCCTCTTCCACTCTGTTTATCACTGCATTAAATTTGGCATCCGCAACTGGGAAAATAACATCTGGCTCATCAATACGCTTGTTTGGAACATTTGGCGGAATAGAAACTACATCAAGGTTATATATTTTATTAAACTCGGCTTCTTCGGTCTTAGCAGTACCAGTCATACCACTAATTTTAGAGTACATCCTAAAGAAATTTTGCAGAGTGATTGTTGCAACAGTCAAGTTTTCGTCCTTAATCTGCACACCCTCTTTTGCCTCAATAGCCTGGTGCAAACCGTTACTGTAACGTCTGCCCTCCATGATACGTCCAGTAAATTCATCAACAATCAACACTTGTCCATCGTGAACAACATAATTACTATCAAGTTTGAATAAAACGTTTGCTTGTAAGGCATTGAGAATGTATTGGTTGAGTTCCATGCAACTGATATCACTAAGTGAAGGCACGCCAAAAAAATGTTCTGCCTTAATAGTACCTTGCTCGGTTAAGTGAACCTTGCGATGTTCTTCGTCTACAGCATAATCTTCATCTCGACGCAACTTGGTAAAGAATTTTTGTGCCTTAACGTACATATCACTACTCTTAAAGCCTTTGCCACTAATAATCAATGGGGTGCGTGCCTCATCAATCAAGATACTATCTACCTCGTCAATAATTGCAAAGTTGTAACCACGACATCTGCGGTCTGATGCACGAGTTACCATATTATCTCTCAGATAATCAAAGCCTAATTCGTTGTTTGTACTGTAAGTTATGTCGCAATTGTATGCTTCGCGTTTTTGTTGTGGTGTCATACCAGCAAAACTACATCCAACAGTTAAACCTAAAAAGCGGTGAACCTTGCCCATCCACTCAGCATCACGCCCAGCCAAGTACTCATTGACGGTCACAATATGCACGCCTTTACCAGTCAGAGCATTCAGATACGCAGGCAATGTACTAACCAAAGTCTTACCTTCACCAGTACGCATTTCGGCAATACGTCCTTGATGCAAAACAATACCACCCATCAACTGCACTCTAAAGTGTCGCATCCCCAGTACACGTACACTTGCCTCACGAACGACAGCAAAAGCATCGTACAAAATATCGTCTAATGTTTCACCCTTAGCAAGTCTATCCTTTAGTACTTGCGTTTGAGACTGCAAAGTTGCGTTGTCCATAGCTTGATATTTTGGCTCTAACAACTCAATAGCATCTACCATTTTGTTTAGCTTTTTTAGACTACGCTTATTATCTGATTGAAAAATATTAAATAAACCCATAGTTTGAATTCTCCTAATTGACAAAAAACATATCAAAGCATTATACAACAAAACAAAAAAAAATAAAAGCGGAATTGCTTATATTTTTGTTATTTTATTTAGTTTCGTCATTTTTCTCTATTGGTATTTTTACTATACCATGAGCAAAAGTACACACAAAAACATGCTTGGACTTGGCTTTCTTTAGCACTTGTGCACATACATTTGCTGTTGCACCAGTTGTCATAACATCATCAATTAATAAAATGGACTTATCATAGACATCAATCTTGTTATTTAGAATAATGCTACCCTTTAAGTTATCTTGTCTCTCCGAAAAATTCAGTCCAACTTGGTCGTGGGTATCTCTTATCTTTTGAAGCGCGTTTACTTGTGGCACACCAATATTTTGTGATATCACTTGCGCCAAAGTTTCTGATTGATTGTACCCACGTTCTTTTAGACGTGTGTTTGAGATAGGCACAGGCACAATCAAATCAGGTTGCCACCCAAGTTGCTTTAACTTTGTTGACATCAGTAGCCCTAGTGTTCTGCTAAGATATGGCTTGTCACCAAATTTAAAACTATGAATCAATTGCTGTACAATACCATCAAAGACAGCCACACTACGACAAATGTCAAAATCACGCGAACGTGACATACAGTTAGTGCAAAAATGTCCTTGTCCACTTATCAATGCACCACAACGCCAGCAAGCACTTTCTTCGGGGATAAAACTAATCTCTTGCCAGCAATCGGAGCATATCTCTATCTGTTGTTTTGTTGGTAAATCCCTACCACAGCAAATACACTTGAGATTGGCAGGAAACAACACGGTACAAAAGCCATGATATACATGACCGAAAAACTTTTTAACAGTACCAAAAAAGCGCTTGAACTTTTGTTCACTTTTGACACTAGGTCTTACGCTAAAATCTTCGTTTAACTCATACTGAGGCTTGTCCATTTGCCAACATCTTCTCCGCTTTTTTGTTTTGCTCGACTAAAAATATTTTTAGGGCACTGTAACGAGTGGCCGTATAGTTATTCTCTACCATCATCTTTAGATGAAAATACTGTCCGACTAGCACGACCATTTTTTTTGCGCGAGTGACGCCCGTGTAGAGCAGATTTCGTGTAAGAATACTGCTAGCACCGCCAATTATAGGCATAATGACTACATCGAACTCACTACCTTGAGATTTGTGGATAGTGATAGCATAGCTTAATGATAGTTGTGAAAGGTCTGTCTTTTGATAAGTTGCTATTCGCCCATCTTCAAAAGTAACCTCGACAGCACCCGCATCAGTAACATCAGAAATAAAACCAATATCGCCATTAAAGACAGCCTCACCATATTCGATACGTTGTCCGTCAAATCGTTTCCATTCTAGATTATAGTTGTTTTGCGTTTGCATAACCTTGTCGCCACGTCTAAACACCACATCCCCAAATGCCACCTCAGGCTTGCCTCTCTGTGGTGGATTGATAATATTTTGTATTTTGTTGTTAATATTGTCTACCCCACAGACCCCCGCTTTTAATGGTGCCAAAATCTGAATTTTTTGGGGTTCGATATTCAAAAACTTAGGAATTCGTGAAGAATGCAAGTCCAAAACTCTGCGTAAAATTTCATTTGAGTCTTTACATTTCTCAAAAAAGAAATCTCGACTAGTGTTGTCTATCTTTGGCATTTCACCATTATTGATAGCATGGGCGTTGTAGATAATCAAACTCTTATCCGCTTGACGATAAATCTTGGTAAGTGCACTGACTGGTACTATTTGAGATGCTATGATATCTGCTAGCACATTACCAGCTCCGACACTCGGTAATTGGTTTTTATCCCCTACCAAAATCAACCTAGCTGTCGGTTTTAGTGCGGAAACAAGGTTGTACATAAGTTGTACATCCACCATAGACATTTCATCCACTATCACAACATCACTAGGCAAAGGGTTACGTTCATTGTACACAAAGCGCTCGTGCTCCGAATCTATCCTACCATGTCCAAAGTCTAGCATTAATGCTCGATGGATGGTGCTAGCGTCTTCACCACAACTTTCGCTCATACGCTTGGACGCTCGACCAGTTGGTGCCAACAAAGTAACACTCTGATGATGATTTTTAAGAATATTGAGGATGCATTTGATAATCGTGGTTTTACCTGTACCTGGTCCGCCAGTGATGACTGAAACTCCTGAGTTAATAGAGTTGATTACAGCGTTTTTTTGGTCATTATGCAACTCAACATTGTTAATTTGCTCAAAATGTATTATTTCGTCTGTCACATCTAATGTTGGCAATCTGTTCGCTGACATCACAAGCAATTTGTTGGCTATGTGCTGTTCGAGTAAGTAAAATTGAACAAGCATAACACACGGCACGTCGGCAATCTGTATCTCTTTGACAAAACCTTCAAAAATTAAACTTTTTAGAACGTTATCCAATAATTCTTGTTTGTCTGAAAAATCTATATCCAAAAGTTTTGACAAATTGGATACCATCTCTTCTTTTGGTAGATATGTGTTTCCACTTTTTTCGCTCGTCTCGGTCAAAACATAGACCAAACCTGCACGTACCCTAAACTCACTATCACTCGCTATACCAAAATTTGTAGCAATCTTGTCTGCTGACTTAAAGCCTATACCACGTACGTCTTCGACAAGTTTATATGGATTTTTTTGGATAATATCTTTAGTATTATCACCATAAATATTAAAAATTTTGACCGCCATATTGACAGAGATATTGTACTCTTGTAAAAACATAACCGTATCTTGCATTTGTTTAAGATTTAGGAAAGCGTGACTGATTTCGGCGGCCTTTTTGGCACTAACGCCACTAACTGTTGTAAGTTTGAGTGGGTCAAACTCAATAATATCCAGCGTATCTGTACCAAATTTGTCTACAATCTTTTTTGCTGTAATTGGACCTATGCCAGTAATAAGACCACTAGATAGATATCTTTCGATAGACTCTTTTGATGTGGGTTTTTCTATCTGAACGCTTTCAACACTAAATTGTTCGCCCCATTTGTTATTGGTCATAAAACGACCTTCTGCGATAACATTTTGACCCTCAAAAATGGCTGGCATTTTGCCAACCATTGTTATCTTTTCACCATTACTGTCAATTTTTGCAACCGTGTAACCATTTTCTTTATTTTGAAAGATTATACTGACAACACTGCCTTTTACAACCATAAACACCTCTATTTTAGCAAATCATAGATTGTATGCGATCCAAAATTGCTTGCGCGCCTTGTCTTTTTTCGCTAGACACATAGATAACATCTTGCACGCCCAAACCAAAAGCATTGGCAATCATTTGCAAGTTTTTGTGTAGTTGTGATTTGCCTACTTTGTCCGCCTTTGTTGCCACTACACAAAACGGAATCTGGAATTGATACAGATAGTTTAGCATTTGCGCGTCAAGTTTAGACGGCTCGTGTCTAACATCTACCAACACAAACACAAGTTTTAGAGACTGTGTATTTTGAAGATATCCACCAATAAGCGACTGCCATTGGGATTGTTCTGAGTGACTGGCTTGAGCAAAACCATATCCTGGTAAGTCCACTAAATAAAATTTTTGATTAATTTTAAAAAAATTTATTAACCTCGTTCTACCTGGCGTACTACTAGTTTTTGCTAAGTTTTTGCGATTAGTTAAATAGTTAATGAGAGAAGATTTGCCTACATTACTTCTACCTACAAAAGTAAATTGTGGCAAATCATCGTACTCTGTTAGTTTGTTAGCGTCACTAACGCTTGTGACAAACTCCGCAGTCTTAACAATCATTAATCGTCTTCCTTTTTGACTTCTTCTTTTGTTTCTTCAGTTGTTTTGTTTTTCTTCATTTCTTCAAGGTCGCGTTCTACAAATTTCATCAAACTTGTTGGCTCACTCAGTGGTGGCAACAAGGCATAATCAAACACTTCGCTAATGTCGGATACAAATTTTATTTCCAACTTATCACGCACTTCTTGTGGCACATCTTCGAGGTTGTGTTCGTTATCTTTGGGTAACAAAACTGTCTTCATACCAGCACGTGCTGCACCCATAACTTTATCACGAACGCCACCAATAGCCAAAACTCTACCATGCAACGAAACTTCACCAGTCATAGCAACTTTTTCGCGTACTGGACGATTGGTTAGCACACTAGCAATACCCAGGGCAGTTGCTACACCAGCGCTTGGCCCCTCAACTCCGCCAGACAAATGTGGATAGTGTATGTGTAATGTTGTCTTACGAAATGTGTATGGGTCAATACCTAATTTGTCTGCCATACTCTGCACCAACGTATAGGCTGTGCGAGCAGACTCTTGAGATACTTTGCCCATTTGTCCCGTCAAAATCATTTTTTCGGTGCCATAAACGGCATTGACCTCAATTAATATTGTACGCCCACCTGTATAGTTGACAGCCAAGCCTACGACTTCGCCGACTTTACCACCATCATAAAACTTATCTTGTGTAACATAATCATTACCCAAAAAGTCTTTTAAATTGTTGGTATTAACGTCTTCAAACTGCTTGCCATTAACCTTAAACATGGCATATTTACGACAAATCGAAGCAATCTCACGCTCTAGCCCACGTACACCTGCCTCATAAGTATACTCATCGATAATCGTTGCTAACAACTCATCAGTAAAAGGTACACTACCCTCTTGTAACCCAGCGAGTTTCTCTTGCTTAGCAATCAAGTGACGCTTTGCTATCTCAATCTTTTCTAATGGAGTGTAGCCACTTACTTCGATTATCTCCATACGGTCAAGCAAAGGCCTTGGGATAGTTTGTAGCGAATTAGCTGTCAATATAAACATAACTTTGGATAAGTCATAAGGTATCTCCAAAAAATTATCCTTAAAGTGATTGTTTTGTGCTGGGTCTAAAACTTCTAACAAGGCACTAGCAGGGTCGCCGTGTACATCTGCAGTTAGTTTGTCGATTTCATCCAACAAGAATACAGGATTAATTGTCCCAGCTTGTTTCATTCCCTCAATAATCCTACCAGGCATAGCACCAACGTATGTTCTACGATGTCCACGAATGACGCTCTCATCACTGACACCACCTAATGATACTTGCACAAACTTACGCCCCATCGCTTTGGCAATAGATTCGGCAATAGATGTTTTACCTACACCAGGTGCACCCACTAGACAGATAATTTGTCCGCTTACACTGTGGGTAAGAGATATTACAGACAAAGTCTCCAAAATACGCTCTTTTACTTTGTCTAAAGCATAATGGTCATCATCTAAAATCTTGCGTGCTTGGTCAATATCCAACTTGTCTTCGGTCATTTTTGTCCAAGGCAAAGCTAGCACTGTGTCCAAAAAGTTGCGAATGTACCCTAGTTCGGGTGAGCCAAAAGGCATTTTGGACAGTCTGTTGACTTCTTTGAGCACTTTTTCCTCAGATTCTGCTGGCAAACCGAGCGCCTTAACTTTTTTGCGATATTCTTCGTTTTCGTCTACGTCACCATTTAACTCTTGATTAATGACATTCAGTTGTTCGCGTAAATAAATTTCTTTTTGCGTTTGAGACAAATTGTCATTAACTTTGTCATCTATCTTTTTACGCAGAGTCATTATTTCTTTTAAACCCTTGACAAGTTCTTGTTCAAGCTCCAATCTTTCTTCAACATTTTGGATAGACAATAATTTTTGTTGCGTAGGAATATCATCTTTAGCAAGTAAATGAATCAACACATCCGAAAAAACATCAGGTAACTCTTCGTTGTTTAACTGATTTTCTAGCATTACAGGTAAAACCCTTGTACGCATATTTAGTTGACGCAAATCTTCCTTTAATTCTTTCATTTTTTGGTAGGATTGTGGGGTATTTGCGTTAATTTCGGCTAATTCTTGTGCATAAAGCACAAATTCTGGTATTAAAGACTCTATTTTTGTAACTAACATACGGCACTCACCAAAAAGTAAAACTTTGGTGTGTCCATTTTCTTCCTCAAAATTACGGATAGAGCAAAGACAACCCACCTCAAAAAAGTCATCTACATCTGGGTTCAGTTTGCCATTTTTGCTTGATAACAGCACTACTTGTTCACCACGTTCACGAGCCAAGCGAATGTTGGTTAGTTCTTCGGGATTAGCAATTTCGCATGTTATATTAACGTTTGGCACTGCAACAACATTGCTTAAATAAACACCTGTATATTTTTTGCTGGCAGAATACTTACCCGCCTGCACATTGCCTTCATTGTTCTGTTCTTGTTCCATTTCGGTCTCCTCTAAGAATAATATCCGTTAAGTATATAACAAAACAAAACAAAAAGCAAGAAAAAATACAAAAAGGCTTAAAAAAACGCCTTTTTTAGAACATAACCACATTTTTTGACAAATTAAACTATTCTACAGTCACGGATTTTGCTAAATTACGTGGCTTGTCAACATCTATTTTTTTTATTTTTGCTAACTTTAGAGCCAATATTTGTAAGACTTTGATTGCTGGTATTGGTGACAAAGTATCTTGGCAATCAATTTTGATAACATAGTCTACATCTACGCTAACATCCATATTAGTAATCAAAATGACATGCGCGCCACGAGTTGTTATCTCGTGGATATTGTTAATAGTCTTTGCCATTAAATGCTTTTGGGTCATTAGCACTATACAGTAACTATCATTATTAAATAGCGCCAAACTACCGTGTTTTAACTCTCCTAACGGCAGGGCTTCGCAATGTATGTAACTAACTTCTTTTATCTTTAACGCTCCTTCTAGGGCGGTTAGATAATCAAGCCCCCTACCTAATACAAACAAACTTTGTTTGTGTTGTAAAATTCTAGTTATCTTATCTAGTTTTGACACACTCTTTAGTCTATCCAATTTGTTAGCACAATCTAAGATATCCTTGAAACTAAACTCGCATGATTTATTTAATATTTTACAAATCTTTTGTACTAACATATAGATAATAGCAAGTTGCGCCATGAGTACTTTTGTACTAGCTACTGCACGCTCCGCCCCCGCAGATGACAAAATACAATAGTCCACCATACCAGCCAACCTTGATGTAGGCACGTTAGTTATACCAAGAGTCCTTGCTTGTTTGGTTTTTGCAAATTCTACACAAGATAATGTATCAGCGGTCTCACCACTTTGAGAAATAAAAATACACACAGTCTCTTCATCTATATGTGGCGGAAAATATCTAAACTCGCTAGCGTAATCTATCACACACTCTATACCACATTCTTTTTGTAACATATATCCTAGTATGCGTCCAGCATGCAATGCTGTACCACAGGCCGTTATAACTATTCTAAAAGTATGCGTAAAAAGTTCGGTACAAGCAATATCTAAAGCGTTAGATTCAATTAAATTTTTGCAAGTATTCCGTATAGCATCACCGCCTTGACTAACTTCTTTTGCCATATAAGAGTCAAAACCTAAATGTCCCTCATCTTGCTGTGTATTGGTGATGTCCAATTTTTGTAAAGTAACTGGTTGCATATCTTTATCAAAAAAGGAAATACCCTCTTTAGAAATTACAGCAAAATAGTCATCTAAGAGTTTGTACTTCTCTCCATTTGGCAATGCACCCAAATCACTTGCTACCATAAATCCATAATCACTTTTTACAAATAATAGAGGACTAAAGCGTGCCGTGGCAAAAATTTTGTCTACCTTGCTAACTAGTACGCACAGGGCAAAAGAACCTTGCAATCGCCGTGTAGTTTTTTGCAACGCATCTAAAATCTGTGTATCCGTGTAACCTGTTAAATTATTATGTATCATATTTGGTATAATCTCTGTATCAGTTTGTGATTCAAATGTAACCCCAGTAGATTGTAATTCTGCTTTTAGATTATCAAAGTTTTCAATTATTCCATTATGCACTACAGCAACATCATGATGATTGCTCATTTGTGGATGAGCATTCTCTACAGACACCCTACCATGTGTCGCCCAACGTGTATGCCCTATCATTACACTAGAGTCAATCACATCTTGACTAACTGCTCTCTTGAGATTGTCCACACCTCCAAGCACTCGCAAACGACACAAACTGTCATTTTGTGTGAATGCGATTCCTGCACTATCGTATCCGCGATACTCCAACTTTTGTAAACAATCTAACACAAATGGTGTCGCCACTTTATATCCAACATACCCCGCTATCCCGCACATACATTACCTCCATTATTCAGATAACCAAAAGCACGCAATACGTGTTGTTGGTCAATTGCCGTATTACAAAACTCTATCGTTTGCGTACTATTATTAATATTGAATAGATTCAAGCAGTAAGACAGTCTTTGAGCAATACCCACATTCCCATCCAATACTAAAACATCTTTACCCATGATATCTTGAATCATTGATTTACAAAACACATAATGCGTGCAACCAAGCACGACACAATCTACCTTATCTTTAAATGGTCTTAGCAACCTAGTTAAATACTTGTTTAATAATCCTACATTGTCAAAATTACGCTCTATTAGACTTGCAAGCCTCTGTGGACATACTTTGACTAATGGATAATAATTATCTACCAAGTTGACAATTTTACTAAATCTTATCGTATTGTGTGTAGCCATTAGCAAAATGCGTTTTTTTATTTTTATGGCTGGTATAACTGCTGGCTCAGTACCAATAAAGATTATTTTTGGATATTTGGCTCTAAGTTCACTTATTCCCACAGACGTAGCAGTATTGCAAGCAAGTACTACAACACAAGGCGAAAACCTAACTATGAGCTGAGATATCTTGTTTTTTATCAAGGTTTGTAAATCTTTGCGTGGGCGCCTCCCATAAGGCATATTATCTACATCAGCATAATAGACATAATGGTGATTGGGACAAAATTTGAGGCATTGGCAAAGTGTAGTCAATCCGCCTACACCACTATCAAAAAATAATATCGTATCACTAATCATAAAAAAAATATATGCAAAATATTCTTTAAAAGTGACTTAAACAAAACTATCTAACAACTTAGGCGGATAAATACAACTATTAATTGCCATAGCTATTATTTTTGCGCACTCTTTGATTACATAATCTATCTCTTTGGGTGTAAAATGTTGATAAAATTCTGTATCTAATCTAGGTTGCAAAGACATATCGTTAATATTTATTAACAGTGGCACTCCGAGGCTGACAATAGGTACGTTTAGAGTATTATGGTTCAAAACTTTATGTCCATTGCCTACACCACCACCTGGCATAATACCTGCGTTGCTTAGTTGAATAGTAAATCCCAGTCTAGTCAAACTTGTGGCAGTAAGGCTATCTACCATTAATACCATATCTGGCTTGACACTTTTGCAAAGTGAGTTAATCAACTCAAACGAACTAATGCCAGTAACTCCCTCAACACTAGGCAAAATATACGAAAGGTGTGGTATTTGTAACGCGTTAGATAGTTTGATATCCACAATACACAAGTTTTGACAGACCAGTTTGCCGAGGCTATCACAAACCATATTACCGTTGCCTAGTCCTACAACTAAGATATTTTTTAATTTAAAAGGCTCAAAATAGCGTTGTAAGGATTGCGATACGAGATGAGCAATATACTTTTGTATTCTCTTGGACCACAAAAAATTTTGTTTAAACTTGAATGTTACATAATGTCCACAGTCTTTGTGCAAAACACGTCTGAGCGACGTGGTAATATCAATCTCATACTTCAAAACACCATATGCACCACGGTGAGTGATATTGCCCAAAATATCATTTTGCGCCGAACTTTGCAACAGCTCATCAATCAAATCTGACACGTTCACATCCCTCTACTTTCAAGTTTTTAGTTAATTATTTACAAAAAATTGCTTAATAACTCTTGCAATATAAAAAATTTTATGTTAAACTTTCAAAGCAAAATTAATTATTTAGGAGAAAAAAAGTGGCAAACATTAAATCACAAAAAAAGAGAATTCAGATTGCTAAAGCTGAGAACTTACAAAACAAGTCTAAGAAATCTAAAATCGCAACCGAAGTTCGCAACTTCCGTAGCTTAGTTGAGGCTAAAAAGTTTGACGAAGCACAAAAAGCTCTAAACAACTTGTTTAGTCTAATTGACCGTGCTAGATTGGACAATGTTTACAAAGCAAACACCGCTAGTCGCAAAAAGGCAAACCTTGCTCGTGAACTTAGCAATGCTCAATCTGCAAAATAACTGCGTTAACATAGGGCGTTTTGTACCCTATGTTTTTTTTAAGGAGACAATATGAAAATAATTTTGAACGGCGACGATTTGGGACTTTCTCACAGCGTTAATCAAGGCATTGTAGATGGGCTAACACAAGGATTTTTGACAAGTGCTACACTAATGATGAACACGCCTTTTACTAACGAAGCGATAACTTACATTAAGTCACTCAACTTAAAGAACATTGGCATACACCTTAATTTGACATATGGCAAATCCGTCTTACCTGCTAGCGAAGTGTCATCACTAGTAGACAGTACTGGACGCTTTCATTATGTGTGTATGCTAGGTTATTACACACAGTATGTAGATGCAAAAAAAGAATTAAAGGCACAGATAGAAAAGTTTTTGCAAGCAGGATTAACACCAACTCATCTAGACTACCATCACTACTTTCACGAAGTACCAAATATAATGAAAGCGTATCTCGAACTTGCCAAAGAGTACAACTTACCTGTCCGTACAGAGACTCACGAAACGCGAGATTTAGCACGCTCTATGGGACTCATCACCACAGACGAATTTAGCTTTGATTTTCACAATGACTACGGAGTAAACCTTGACACACTTAGAAATATTGTCAAAAGATACCAAAATACAGACAAGACTATTGAGATACTAACTCACGTAGGATACATTGACGAATACACCCAAAATCAAACCAGTTATCTCATACGAGAAAAAGAAATTGAGATACTCAAGTCTGCTCAACAACAAGGTGTATTTGACGGATGTCAACTCATAAACTTTGGAGACTTAAAACAAAAATAGCATTAGTCTTGTATTTTTAATATTAACGCAAAAAGAACCTATGGACATAGGTTCTTTTTGTAAATATTGTGATATTTTCAAAAGCTGTTCTTATTTACTGTTATTTTGTTAGAGCATCTCATCATAAAATTGCGCTATCCTATTTTGTAACTCGTTGTTATAGAACTTTGTGCTACGAACAAAATGCAATAAATTGTTAAGGCTAATCATCAGCGCATTCAAAATCTTTAGATTACGCAAATCTACTGCTTGTAAAGATGCATCTAGAGTAATATTAAGCTCGTCCAGTTTATCGTTTTTGACACGTGGGTCATTGTTAACTGTATCCTTAATTTGATTAAGTATAACTTTTACGTCATTAAAAAAGTCCTCTACACGTGTGTCTTCTTGTGTTTGTTGTGGAGTGTCGTCCTCCTCAAAATCATTGCTGTAATCTTCTTCTTGAAACATATCATTCTCCTCTTCTGCAAAATCAGTATCTTGGTCTATTGGTGTATCAACCGCATTGTCATCATAATCTTCGACATCTACATTAGTGTCCGAGTCTACATCGTCGCGTTGAACACGTGGTGTAAAATTAGCCAAATTACACAAGGTGTCACGGAATGGAAAAATAACACTAAAAACGAATTTGTTGTAACAATCTAATAGCGACGAACCGCCTTCATCAAAATAACTATAGACAAAATCGTGAAAGTTAAGCCTATTTGAATCAACCTCACTTAACAAACTAAACACAATAGCAACAAGTTTTTTGGGGTCATTAGGCAAAATAATATTGACCTTGCGCATATCATTTTTAACTTGAACCTTGCTAAACTCATTAGCAAAATTAAATCCCGCCAACGCATCACTAACAATACTGACAAGTTCGGGGCTATTGACAATTGAGTGCAAAATGGAGCTTATTTTGGTCTCCGCAAGAATGAATTTGGCGTCCTTCATACTGGTACAAGAGTCATAAAATGTTTGAATTTTTTTATCAGCATCCATTAAAAAAACCTCACTTACCTCTACATATGCTACTAGTATAACATATTTTTTTGCAAAGTAAAACAAAAATGTAATAAAAAACCTTTTTTTTGCACTTTTTATTTGCCAAAACAAAACTAGTTGTGCTATAATAGTCAATACAAAATCACATTTAGGAGGTTATTTTGAAATTAGAGTTTTCTCATGATGACTTTGGTACCAAACTAATTCTCCTGTATATGCTAGAACAAATGGAGATACCTCTCTCAGAGCAATTTATTATGGATATCTGCACCACTCGTAACGACTGGATAAACTATATGGAGTGTGTGAGTGTCTTTCATGACCTTTTGCGTGACGGATTTATATACACTCCTGACGAAGACTCAAAACACCCAAGGTACACGTTGACAGCCAAAGGACGAAGTGGATTGTCAATTTATTACGAAGAGATACCCGAAGAAACAAGAGAATCAATCTCTGCCTTTTGT
>ONVD01000034.1 GCA_900321185.1 uncultured Eubacteriales bacterium | reverse complement strand
CTCTGCTTCGCCATTCGCTATCTCACGAATCTTTTGAATCAACTCGTTCTTTCGCATTGTCGTAGGCAAATGCACACCAATCTCACGTGCTAATTCGCGAAGTTGATAAATACCCAAGTCTTCTAGGTTGTTTAGCGTTTCATTAAAATTTTGAGATACAGCCATGTACTATCCCCTTTAGATATTTTCTTGTTCAACAGTTTAACACATTAGTTTAATTTTGTAAATTATTTTTGTAAAAAAATATAAATGTTCAAAAATGAATTTTGTAAAATAAACATATTGAGTGCAAGTTAAACAAAAAAAGGTAGCAAAATTTTTTACTACCTTTTGAGTTGTTACATTTCACCCTTTAGTTTCCTTATCTCTGCCTTTAATTCTTCATTTTCTTTCTTTAATGCTTCGTATTCAAGTTTTGGAATGGTCACCGACTCTATGTTGATTTTTTTGTCGTCTGATACAACTTGCACTTTCCTGCTAAGGATAGCCAAGGCACACCAAAAACCGACAGTAACAATAAAGACAACACAAATGACTTGCCAAAGCCCCTCAACTGAGAATAATGCAACGCCCCAAACAAGTAAAATAAGCAGTATGTCCGAAATAGCTATCAGCACATCTGTAATAATTTGCAAGACCATATACTTTTTGTCAAGTTTAACTCCCAAATTAACAAGTATACAAAAGGTAACAGTCAAGATTGCCAAAGTAACCGTTATACGTGTGAATGTATTGACGAACAATATCTCACCCCAGTAGATGATGAATGCAAAAACAGTCAGCAAGCCCAACAAAGACAAAGTGACAATAGATAACACACGTTGTTTGTTAATGTAACCAATAGCGGTAACTCCAAAAGCACTGGCCGCTGTCAAAGTTGCCGAAGATAACAAAATTTTTAGCATGACGCCCTCAAACGCGGGTGCGCCAAAAACGGCTGAAATAATTAGCCCAAAATCTATAACTAGTGTCACTAATGCTATGATTGTCAAAACTTTTTTTAATGCTTTTAATTCCATAATAACCTCCAATCACATTCTATAGTAATTATACCAAACTAAAATAATTTTAGCAACTATTTATACATGCAAAATAAAAAACAAGGCAATATATACACCTTGTTTTATTATTTTAGCTTGCGCTGTAGTCATACATGCCAAATACTGCTGCCATACCATTGAATAAATACAGGTTAGCATAACCCTGGGCCTGCGCAAATTTTATACCTTCTTGTGTTTGAGTACTCTCATCAGTAGGATACAATAAACCACTAGTTCTTGGTACAAATACTGCACCATTGTACGTTTGCACAATTGCCGTATTTGCAAGTACCGCAGCTGTTGCTTTTTGGTCACCACCATTTGCTGTTGCTACAGATGTCATAACTGTTTGTTTGATACTGTTAATATTTGAGCTGGACAAATCTAAGCCATTGGTATAAGCTGTGTTAGTATCTGTAAATGTACCACGAATTACGCTTGATGATAATCCTTCCACTTCGCTACTTTTGTAAACAGCAATCAGGTTCATCATTGTAGTACTTCCAGTATTCAAAATAGTTTTATTAAACTTGTTGAAGAGTTGATCCATACTCTTTATTTGTGTTGCAAGCGCGGTCGCACCATAAGCGACAAACCAACCCTCCGTACCTGCCACCCAAGACTCTAATGTTGAATTTGTTGTTGTTACAGTAGAAATAATACCGCCTGTGCCATCAGTTTTGTTGTTGTCAACATGGTCACAAATCATCACAGGGCCACCTGCACCAATCATGGTACAACTATTAATATTCGTAACTCCACCCCAGTTGTAAAGGATTGTGTTGTAAGAGTCAAAAACATTTACATTATTAAGTGTCAATGGGAATTTATCTTCTTTTCCAGATATTCTATCATGTCCCTCGTTACTAAACAATGCAATAAACCAACATTGAAAGATTGAGTTGTTGATAATCATGTTTGCCTCTTCTTTCTTAAAACAAATCACGCCACCGCTATATTTAGCTTCTTCGGTCTTTTGAGTATTTCCTATAAAGCTCGTATCGTTGAGTTCGTATTTGGCATAGTTTGTTACTGATGTGTCACCATAAAAACCAAACAATGTTGTATGTGTAGTCAATACGTCACCAGACGCAGTAGTTTTCCATGATGAGTCAGAAGCAACACGTTCAATCAAAGCAAGTTTTTCAGCATTGATTGTATAAAAATTACCATTAAATTTAAAAGTACTACCGTCAGTTACAGAACGAGAATAGATAAAACCTAACTTGTCCCCAGTAGAATCTTTTAGGGAGCCTTCTGCCGCTGATGCGTCAGTCGCCCCTTTCACTTCGTCTGCTGTCCAAAAGTGAACTGCAGGGATATTTAAATCAGTTATGTTAATGTTATCTTGCAAAACTATACCATGGATTTCGATATCTAGTGATACGTTGTGTGCATTCTTCCATTCTGTCCATTTACCATCGGAATTGACGTTGTCAAAAACGCTAAGGTCTGTAGCATTGTAGACATTGTAAGCGTCTATGACCTTGAATGTAAATTCACTAATATAATTTTTGGGGTCACCCACAACAGATACGTCTATCTTAAATGTTTTGTCAATTGCATCTGTAGTAAAATCATAAGTTTGATTGTAGTTGTCTATTGTCATATATTTAGCGAGTTCTGTATCAGATAACAAGGTCTCAGTTTCATTTTCTACAAGATAAACTTTGATTTCTGTTGAAAATGCCGTTAATTCAGAGGCTACATCATTCACTAGTCCGCTAACAATTGGTAAATACTTCCAAGTGTTTTGGTAACCAACCAAATAAACATAATTTGATGTAGTTGGCGTCTCAGCAAAGCCTTTTGCGCCAGTAGAACTAGTTGTATTGTATTCATTCTGAGCGACATTACTTAGGTTTGTAACAAACTTAGGGTCACTAACTAGACTAATATCGTAACTAGTAATAACTGTCACTTCTTTGTCAAAAGAACATCCATGGTAGTTAATTGTTGCTGTTTGAGTATTGTCTTTTGTTGTGTCTAGGTCTATTGTAAAGTCGTCATCGTCGTATGTTATGTCCAATGTTTTGCCATTGTCATAAGTAGCAGTGATGACCAAGTCTTTTGCGTAATCACTAACGTTAGAGTCCTTCGCTATTTGTTCTGGTAAACCAGATTTGTACTCAATGCTAGATAGTTTTGCGACTTCCACTGCTTGAGTATCTGTAACGTTTTTATATTGTACAGTCAAAGTTTGCGTGCCAGATTCATTTGTATCTACTCCACTGAGTGTCATATTGCTACCATCGTATTTAATGTCTTCAGTGACATTATCAGTGTATGTCACTGTAATACCAAGTGAAGAGTAATCTGCGTCAATATATTGATAAAGTGTTGGTGCTTCGGTATTAATCTTGATAGATTGTATGTCATAGACACTAACTATAACTGTGCACACCAAGTCAGAACGTATTGGTTTTTTGTAGGAAATAGTGACTATTTGCATTCCTGTTTCGTCGGTTGAATCAACCATAAAAGAAATGTATTTGTTGCTTACGTCTTGTGTTGTGCCATCGGCATAATTTAGGGTAATAACAAGATTGCTTGTATCCACTGTTCCACCTTTTGCCACACGGGTGTTTAGACCTGATTTGTAACTAATAGATGTAATCTTTGGTGTTACCACAACATTAGCTGTTGCGGACAAAGTCTCACCATCCGAGTCGTATGAGATGTCTAAAGTTTTTTCACCAGTAGTAGACGTATCCAAGTCACCAAACGTGAGCCAAGTCTTGTCTAGTTGAATTGTAGTTTTATCATTGTCATTATATGTACCAATTACTACAATGTCAAGGTTGTCGATACTGTCTCCTTGCTCTAGATACAGATAAGATGCGTCTGTGTCAACTGCAATGCTAGTTATCTTGGGTTCTGATTTACAACCCACCAAGGTGACAGACAATGCTACCAAACAAATAGCAACTAGCACAACCTTTAAAAAACTATTATTTTTTGTGATAATTTGCATAAAAAGGACCCCTTTTAAAAATTATTGTAAGAATATGATAGCATAAAACAAATTTATAAGCAACCAAAAAAGGTCAATAACAAAAAAACAAACAAAAATGATTTTGTTTGTTTTAGTATTTGCAAAATTTTGCAAAAAATACTTTAGGCTTGTGTAGGCTTTGAGCGATTTACACAAACGACAGTAATCTGTGCTTCGGCATCTGCACTACTCTGTGACTCGGGTGTTATGTAAATAATAAAACTTACAGGCTTAAAGAGTGTCAAAACCCCTACTTGGGATAATGAAAAATCCCCTTCTTCTTGTTTTTGGATAGCATCTTTGGGTAGAACATATTTAAGTTTTTCCTCTGCACCCAACTCACCTGATTTGTAAGTGACTTTTGGAATAAGTGTTAGACTAATGAACTTTGTAACAACCGTGTTGCCATCATTATCTTCGACAGGTCCCTCTTGAGCATTCGTAAAATAAACAACTAATGAGTAGGCATGCGCTCCACTCTCTGGTGAAGTGTCCGTAAACTTGTAATATGAATCGTCTGTGGCCTGGACATCCATTGTGATCGAGTCAATATATTTGACAGAGTCATATACGCGCACACTAATACCAAAAAAACCTACAATGATGATTGAGGCGACATAAATAAGCAAAATTGTGATAACTACGGACTTATTCATTTTTACTTTTCCTTATAATATAATGAGATTCGCGTAAATAATAGATATGCACGAATAATTAGATAAGCAAGGCCAATAAACAAAAGTTTGACAAAAACGACATTGATGTTTTCATCAAGCAAAAAATACGCGATAAACGCAAACAAGAAAGCCGTCACAAAGGCAATGATGGTGCTCTTGGTTTCGTTAGGGTTTTTTGGATGCTCACCACTTGTCTGATATTGCTCATTTTGTGGGTTCATGATGTCAAGTTCAACACTCCAACACAAATGTGATAGATAGACAAACAACGTTGCAAGAGTTAACATAATGGCATTACCTACACTCAGCCCTGCATAGATAGACACAACTACACAAGAGAGTACTAGAGATAACATCATAACGACAGCATAAAAGACAAGTTTGCCAGTAAGTGGCACAAAATATTTGGTAGGGTTAATCTTGTTTAGGTATGCGCTACTACCCTCTCTAGAATAAAGACTAGCAAGAGATATATTAGACGACAAAGTCATAAGTAACATAATGAGTATATTGAACGCAATCAGCATATACTTGCCCAATATACGTGTATCCATTGCCGCAATGATTTGATTTTCAAAAAATACAGCAATAGGCGTTAAGATAGCAATAGCAATAGTCTCATACAATATACTAGGAGTACGAATTATTTGTTTGTCTTCGTGTTTGACACTTGAAGGGAATGCCTTATGTTTTTTGTTTTTGTATTGACGTTTTACAACGACTTTTTTGTATTCAAATGGGTTGCTTGCCATGGATAAAAATGTCTTTTGTACAAGCAAGTAAGTAAGTGCCAAGCAAACGAAAATAAGAGCAATAATGGTGAGGAAAGTAAACAAATTGTTGTGTGTACCAAGCATAAATACAAATGTGTTGTATGCCATACCTGTCATAAACTGCAAAAGGTAGTCAAAACCTGCAAATGCTGTGGCAAACCACGCAAGTCCATCCTGAATCTGCCAATATATTTTACCCCAGTCACGCACAAGGTCTATATCTGTTGGTATTAGTGAAATACCCAAAATCACCAAATAAACTAGCCCACCAAGCATGAGCACACTCAGTGTAATATCAAGAACGCGATGCTTTTTGAACAGTATGGCTAGATACATAGCAGGAATTGACAACAATGCACAAATTGCCACGAATAAAACCGTCAATATAATCAACGCTAGCAATGTCCATAAATAAAACCAAAAACTTAGTTTCATCACTAAACCATAAGCAATCAAAAAAGGCCAAATATAAGTAATGTTTTTATTTAATTCGTACAAAAAGATAACAATCAATTTGGAATTAAACAACTGAGTGGCAGTAACTGGTATAGTGAGCAAGACTTGGTTGTCTTTTGAAAAATACAGTGTCTTGGTGACATTGACGAGGCATGATACAAATGTGATAAGTAATAGTGCCGTAACAATAACGAGCAAAACCCTAAAATTCAAAATTTTTAGGAATGAGAATAGCCCTAGCCCCACTACAATGCTGTAAACTAGATAAATAATTGCAGTTAATGCTACAAATAATAAGATTGAGTAGACAAATTTGAACAAAGTTTTCTTTTTGCTCTTTAAAAACGAAAGGTCTATTTTGTTTTTAAGTTGCATCAAGACTAACGGACGAATGTATCTAAAGATATGCTTTACTTTATCGCCCAACTTTGCAAAAAAGTTGCCTAATGATTTCCAAAAATTGCTTTTGGATAATTGAGACTTGGAGTTTGTCATTATTCTTTATTCTCCGTGTTTTTATCTACTTTTGCTTTTTTATCTTTCTTTTGCTTTTTCTCTTTTATTTTTAGTTTTTGCTGTTCATGAGCTTCTTCGACTGATGTAGCATCTACATTAGCATTAGCAATAGTGTCTATATAAAATTTTTCGAGTGGTACTCCACTATCCTGAATCTCTTTTAGCGTCTTGGTAGTTAGGATATGACCTTTTTTGATAATAGCGATATGGTCACAGACCTTTTCGACAACGTCAATGAGGTGACTAGAGAAAAATACAATATTCCCACGCTTGGCGTGTTCTTTCATACACTCTTTGACTTGATAAATACTGTCTGGGTCTAGTCCCATTAATGGTTCGTCTAGTATCCAAATCTTTGGGTCATGCACTAATGCAGACATAATGGCTATCTTTTGTTTCATACCATGGCTGTATGTCTTCATCTGGTTGTCAAAAGCACTTTCAAGCTGAAATCGTTTGACGTATTCATCAATACGTTTGTTACGGTCTTCTTTTGAGACGTCATAAAGGTCGGCAATATAGTTGATGTACTCACGCCCAGTTAGTTTTTCATAAAGTGCATAATGGTCTGGCACATAGCCGAGTTGACGTTTTGCCATCACTGGTTGTTTCTCTACTTCATATCCCCAAACAAAAATCTCTCCACTAGTAACAGGCTGAATACCAACGATGGTCTTGATTATTGTAGATTTACCAGCACCATTTGGTCCTAAAAAGCCAAACACTTCGCCAGCGTGCACCTCAAGATTGGCATCTTTTACGGCATAGACCTCGCTCGTGCCATAACGCTTTGAAAAATTCTTTAGGACAAGCATATTCTCATATTTTGGTTCCATAGGTTCAGTCTCCTTTCGTCCATCAAGTTTGCTTAGCAAAGCCAACTTGTCTAGTTTGATTTTTTGTTTTCGCTTGCGCATATCCGCAAAGTTCGCTGTTATTTGGTATGATTGTTCGTAGATAAACCACATCGCTAATCCAATAAGAATGTAGACGACAAAGAATGCAGTTTGGTACACAGGGTAAAAGGTCATGTCTATGCCACCCACATTCACAACGGCCGTTACATCTCGCAACCGTTCACACCATTCACCCAATTTGTCCGCAATAAAATCACTGTTAATAAAGAAGAAGTCTGTTGTACGTGACGCAAGCCCAGCCTCGTATGCACCAGTAAAATAAGCATTTAGGATAAGTACTAACACAAAATAGCCCAAAAAACCTAACATGGAATATATAAATTGTTTGAGTTTTGGACGCTCAAACATCTTGAGACTAACGAACAAAATTGGCATAAAGAACGCAATGTAGTGGTTAATATAGAATATATCTAGAGACGTTGAGAATATGTTGATATTATCGTCATAGTTTGGCATTGTCATAGCAAAGAATGCACCAACTACATTGATAAAATATGTAAAGTAAAAAAATCTGCGCATGTTGAATATCAAAACAATTGGCATAATGTACATCGCCGTATTGCAAAGGTGCAAAGGCCACCTTGTTGGGTCAGCAAATGACTCAAAACGATGATGTAATGAGAATGACAGCAACGTGCCTAAGCATATATACAAGAGCACAAATTTACGCGTCTGATAGTCTTTATTTCGAAGTGAAAAGTGAATAATAACTGGCAACAAAAAGCCTATGTACAAAATGATGCGATGCGTAACGGTCAAATCTTTTGGTGAATAATTCTGATGAATGTAACCAAACAACCCTTGCATTGTGTATGCTGGCATGACCGCCAAAAAAGTAATCAGCACAACAAAGATAGCAAACCAGTAGTTTGACATAAATTTACAAAATGCTTGCCAGCCTTTAGTTAACCAATATACTATTTTTTGCCAAAATCCCTCGGGTGCTACCTGCGGAGCAATTACAATACTGATGTTGTGTGTGACACGTAACGTAGATTTTTGAGTAATAGCAACGAACAAACTGTATGCAAAACTGATACCTAACTCTAGGGACAATAGCATTGCGCGAACAGTAACTGTATCTAGTGCAGACAAACCTTCGACAGCAATAATCTCCCAATACAATCCAACAAGACCGAATGCACACAAAGGCAATGCAATATATTTTAAGAGGTTGGTTGTAAGATTAGATTTGTAAAACCCATAAAGACTACACAACAAACTGCCTACATATGTTGTCCAAATCAGCATTAGCCCCAAAAATGCCAGCCCCTTACTCCCAAAAGGTGTATTGTCTAAAGCGTAGATATCTTGAATAGCATCACTGCCCAACATATATCTAAAAATAAATACGATGCCTATAGTTAACGAAACACCTTTAAAAAAGTAATCTAGTTTGCCATTCAATTTTTTATTTAGCCACAAACTGATTGGTACAAAAATCAAAGGAACTAAAATCGCTAAAATGTAATACCAATATGCAATCATTACTCATTCTCCTGTCAGACATTATATGCTATTTTGTACATTTAATCAAACAAAAACTGATAAAATGTAAAAAAAAAGCCAAATAATAGGGATATTTGCCTAATCATAATTTTTGAGTGAAATTTTATCCAAATGAATTATATATCATAAAAAGCCAAAAAACATAAAACAAAAAAAGCATATCTACCTAGATATGCTTTTTTGTTAGATTAAACCAAATGTTGCTACAACTGCTAACAACATAACTATAAATGCTGGATTAAAACTGAAAGACTTGTTCTTGAGGTAATCTACTAAATAAACTACTAATGTACCAGCCAGTGCAACATAAGTAATGCACATAAAGACTCTTACAACAGTGCTAGCGTCAGCACTAGAAACACAAGCAATGAATGCTGTCAACACAGCCAAAACTAGTGTAGCAATAGACAAAATCATAACAATCATATTAAGTGTAATATTAACTTTGACGTTAGATGTTTTTTCTGCCTTTACAGGCTTTTGCTCGTTAACGTTTGTGGCAACAGCTTCTGTCTTAGTTGCAGTACCGTTATCTGTAGTTGTATCCAAGATACTTTCTTTATTTTCGTCTGCCATAACACAACCTCCAAAAATATTATATATGATTATAACATATTATATGATAAATATCAAGTAATTTCGTAAATTTATTCGACGTCGGTGCTTGTTTGTGCCGAGTCGTTTTGTTGCGTACTAGTTGGTAATTGTCGAGAATTAGCGCGATTTTGTAACATTTCCCAAGTATTATTGCCCACAACACCATCTACACTCAATCCGTGTTCACGTTGAAATTCTTTGACTGCATTTTCGGTATTTGTACCAAAAATTCCATCTATAGTGCCAACTGGGTACAAAAAGCTATATAGTTTTTGTTGTAAATAACGTACTTCTTCGCCATAACTACCACGTTTTAATACGCGTGCAGTTGGATAAAGATTATTGAGTTTGTACCAAGTGTTACGTCCTACTACTCCATCATCTACAAGTCCGTTGGCCTGCTGAAATGCTCTAACAGCATTTTGAGTATTTGTGCCAAATACTCCGTCCACAGTACCAACCGCATACCCCTTAATCTTGAGCATGAACTGAAGATATCTAACAAATCTTCCTCGACTGCCAATGCGCAAGGTCGGGAAAGTCATATCTTTGATAGGTACATAATCAACATCAAAATAATTGCATACGCCATGACATGTAGCACGCCCAACGTCATTTATATGGTCTGGGTCTAACATAAGTTTTGCCTCATCAAAATTAGTCATAAAGCCTGCCTCAATCAGTGTTGCGACAGTACGCACATTACTAAGCATACCAACATCCAATGTTTTGACTCCTCTACCATAAAGGTCAGTATGCGACAAAATCTCGTCATAAACATTATTAGATAATGCCTGACTGCGTTGTGGATAGATGTTTAATGGTGAATAAAAAACTTCCACGCCATTAGGACTACTAAAAGTGTTTGGGTCACCAAATGCATTATAACCAAAAGTAACGACACAGTTTGGTTGCGCACGATTTACCGCAATCACGCGATTTGAGATAGATGTATCTTGTCTATTAGGTTTGACATCAAAAATATAAAATCCTATACGCAAGCAATCTGCCAAAAACACGTTTTTTACTGCAAAATTCCATTCGTTTTCATATATTTGTCTATTAATGTACGGCATCATGGGTGTACGTTTGCCTATTGTGGGTGGGTTGATACCATGTTCATCATTCCCTGCAATTAAATAATTTTGTGGATTGTTTGCCATAAAAATCCCCCCTTGGATAGATATATTTATGCAATCCATATTTATTTTGTGCAAAAAAACAAGAGCCTACAGGCTTATTCAAAGTCCATAGGCTCCATTTTTTCGCCAACTGGCATATTGTTGAGTTCTTTTATTACCTCTTTGACATCGACTCCGTGCACTTCGCACGCTTCGCCGATTGTCTCCATTTGGGACACAAAACAACTGATACAATGCATGCCAAACCCCATAAACACAATTTCGGCATTAGGATTAAGTGCCAATGCCTGACCTATAGTCATGTCTTGGTCAAACTCAATCTTTTTTGTATCTTCTTGTTTTGTTGTTGCTTCTTGTTTTGCCATTTATATCACTCCTTTTGATTGTTATCTTTTTTATCTAATTTTATTTTATCAACTTCTGTTACATCTATTCTACTAGTACCAAATAAAGATTCGTTAATCTCAGTTTGAACGTCCGAGATACTTTGTTTTTGCTTTTGCTTGACCGCACCAACCACCACTCGCTCAGGTTGAGCCTCAAGGGCTTGGAGTTCTTCCTCTGCCTGCGCTCTTTCCTCTGGAGTTGGCTGTTGTAATACTACGGTTTGTTGAACCGTTTGAGTATCTGGTACCCCATCAAATTGAGTTTCGAGACTTTGCAATTGCGACTCGTCTTGACGCTTGATTTGCTCATTAATCTTACCAAAGAATTCTACATTTTGCGTATTTACTTTTTCGACATGTAAGCCATATTGCTCAAAATTTTCATTTAGTTTGTTCAGCAAAAAGTCATTGATGTTGGCTTTATCAGCGAATTGTCCTGGGTTAAAAAAATTGCTAAACAAAACGCTATCCGCAATTTCCTCGTTAAAAAAGTCAGACAATATCTTTTCACCTTTGCCCATGCGTATGTGACTATTTTCCACAAGCATAAGGGAAACAAATTTCGAGCTATTATCAATCTTAAAATCTAATGTGCCATAAAGATTGACTTTGTATCTGCCGTACAATTTACTCTTTACAGGCACCTTACCTGACCGCCACAAAAAGTCAGCAATGGGTTTATTATTCACATAATATATATCACATTTAAATGTTTTTGGTAATTCCAACTCAACCTTGTTAGATTTGCGTTTGACACGACCTTTGTCCAACTTTAATGCCCGAGTAGAACCTGGTAAATTGGGGAGACTGAGTTCGTGTACTCCCTCAGACATAACATCTCTAGGTTTTTCCTTTACCACAAAGACAACGCTCCAGCCCTTGTTAACAGTTATGTTTTGTCCCAAACGAACAGTATACAATTTGTTTGAAACAGGATAGATAACACTATTTTTAAATTTATCTGGCAAATCTATATCTTTGCTACGTCGTCCAAATAATCCCATATGCCCGCTCCTCCTTTTTGAGTATTTTAGCATAAAATTATAAAACACACAACAATTCGACATGAATATTGGGTAACAAAATTAATTTTTTATCCATATACACAATAAACTATAACATGATTTTAGGAGGTTTTATGCAATATACACAAATAATTGGTTCAAAAGTATTTTCTATTTACGAATGTAAAAACGTAGGATACGTGTTGGGTGGTACATTTAATCTTAAACTTAATAAACTGACCAACCTAATCGTTGCAGATGATGACAATGAAACAACATACTGTTTAAGTATACGCAATATCTATACAATTAATAACAACTGTGTACTTATTAAAAACTTGACAAAGTTAGTAGTGAGCGACACAGAAAGTCAGCCTATCATTAATATGGACATAGTAGACATCACTGGCAAGACAGATACGGTCAAGGATATTACAATAGACGAAAATTTTAATCTAACTACCATTTTTGGTGCTAATCTAACATTTGACCCAAAAGATATTGTTTACACCAAAAACAATATTTTGCTTGTCAATACTTCTTCACAAAAAATATCTCACAAAAACTTTAGACCACGTACCAAAAAACTAACAACTCTAATAACTTCGCCCGCTCAAAATGTAAACATCTTGCAAGATTTAACAAAGCCCACACCAGTTAGAGTAAATAATCTTAACACTATAATGGGTAAAAAACTTGCTGACAATCTATATTCTAGACAAAATGAAATATTAGCGTACAAAAACACAATTATTACTCAAAACACTATCAATATTGCTAGACAATTTAATGTACTAAATAACCTATTAATACTTGCCAAATAACAAAATACAAGATTTTGTGAATGTTATTACAAAAAAAGTGCCAGAATTATCTGGCTCCTTTTTTATTTTTTGTATTTTGCAATTTGTTTGAGAATGTTGGCAATACGTCTGTTGATTGCCTCTATCTTTTCATCACTAGCACCTTCAGCCCTTGCTGTCTTGACCTCTTGCTTTAGACTTTCTATTTGACGTTTTAATTCAGCAATATCCTTTTGTTTTGTCGAAGTCTTTGCTGTTGTTGGCTCTACATCTTTAGATGCTTTTTTGGTCGTTTTTTTTGTAGTACCAGTCTTTTTTGCACTAGACTTTTTTTTGGTACTATTAGGTGCTTTGGCAGAATGCTTTTTATCTTGTTCATCTGGATTGATTGAATTTAATGTTTGGTCAATCTGTGTGCGTAATTCTTCACGCTGTTGGTCTAACTTTTTATTCTCTTCGGCAATTTGTTTTTGCAAATCCAATAAATCATTCGTAGTGATTGCTTCGTCAGTCTGCTTATCTTTGGTAACTTCTGATGAATCTTCGTATGGGTAATCTTGTTGAGTATCGTCGGGCTCACCGTCTTTTGTTGACTGCTCGACATTAGATGTATCCTGAACAACTTGTGTTTCGACAGTCTGAGGCTCTGTTTGCTGTACTTCTTTTGATGCTTGCTCAGGTTGGGCATTGACCTCATCAGTTGATTCGTTTGGCTCATCCAAAGAGTTATTTTCCTCTTCTTGAGCGTACTCTGGCTTTAGATTACCAAACTCATCATAATATTGCGAATAGTCAATTAAATTGCCATCTTCATCGTAGAATACCGCAGTGCTATCGTCTTGCTCATCGTTATTCTTGGAATAATCTATTGCATTGCCTTGTTCGTCATAATATTGAGAATAATCACTTGTGGTATCACCGTCAGCTACTCCGCTCGTACTAGACATTAGGTTAGGCTCATTAGATGTAGCATTATCCTGGTGACTAGCATTGTATGCGTCCGTAACTTCTGGCTCAGATACATCCTGTTGCTTAAAATCTTTTTTATTGTGCTTATTTTTTGCGTTGGCTATTTTTTTGTCAGCATCAGCAACAGCAAGTTTAAGATTCTCTATCTCAAGGTCTTTAGTCTTGATTGCTGTATCACGAGCATCCAACTCTTTGTCAAACTCTAACAATTTATTTTTGAGTCTATCAATTTGCATTTGATATTTGTGGATATCTTCAGCACAAGTACCAACAACCTTTTGATAAATTTCATCATACAACCTACCCGCAAAAGTATTGTATTCTGCCTTGAGGGCAACCTCGACGTCGTGTTTGCCTTCCTCGATCTTTTCTTTGCGTTTTTGAATCTCGACATTCAAAGCATCTTGGGCAGTCTTTTCTTTTTCTAGGCGGGCTGCCAAATCCTTTTCGAGAGTAGCTTTTTTGTCACGTTCTTGTTTGATTTGACCCATTGTAAAGTTAATCTCAACCTTGTTAGTCTTTTCTGCCATTTCCTTGTCAAGACGGTCCAGGTTCTCTTCAATCGCTTGCAATTTTTTATTTGCTTCGCGTTCAATATCTTCCATGTTCTTGGTAGTATTATCTTTCTGTTTCTCTAGACGGTTAATCTCAGTCTGGATATCCATTTTGTCAAGTAAAAAATTTTCTGATTCTGATACAGCACGTTCAATCAACTGTTGACCATTAACCCCCAATTCATCAAAGTCATAAGGGCTGTGTTCAACTTCTTCGCGTCTAGCTTTTTCTAGCAACTTTTGCTCTTCTAGAGCTTTTTTCTCTAGATACTCACGCAAAATAGGAATGCCCGAGTCAATCTCTTTTTTGGTGAATAATAACTCATAGTCAACATAGTCTGGCAATGTGACGCTAGCCTTGTCGACATTGCGAGCAAAATCAGTAAATATATCATAAAAATCAGTGTTTAGATATTTATATCTTAGTTGCAAAATCATTGCATACAAAAATCCTGTTGCCAACACTACACATGGTGTAACGGCACAATTTGCCAAAATTGTGATAAGTGAGCTAGTAGACGTAGCAGTATCAGACACCGCTACTACAAATGACAAGAGCAAACTAACAGCTGACAAAAGGGCAGATATGTATTGTATTTGATTGCGCATTTGCACAAAAGCACTATTGTTGAGTGGACGTTTTACACAGTATTCTATATTGAGATATCTACTTGGACTACCGTCACGCTCTAGCATAAATAATTGCCAACGATCGCGAATACGACGAGGTAACTTTTTCATGTGGTTGTTAAATGCAACAATATTGCCGTCACTTACTGTTGGATGCTTTGATAGATAGTTGTTTACCTTGCGGATAGAACGAATAGCACGCTCTTCGTAAGACCAAAACAAACCAATAGCGCTAGCTACAATAACAAACAGCATAATCCCAGCGAAGATATACAGCAATGTAGCATAATCAATATTATTTGCCATTGACTCAAAAAAATCAATTACACCATTACCATCTGCGAGGGTAGAATTCGAAAAAATCATATCTTACTCTCCTATTTTTACAACATTCTTGTCTATTTTTGTACTTTAATTATATTAATACAAAAATAATTTGTCAAACAATAATTTGCATTTCTTGCAAAAAAGAGTAAAGAATTTTTTTAACGACTTTTACACCTTTGCTGTTTTGTATTGCCGTAGCATAACATTTTAGTTGCAAAGCGTATTTTTGAGCAAGTTGTTGTGGGTTTTTGACGTTCGTTAGTTTGTAATCTAACAAAATTGCTTCATTGCCCTTAATCAGCACCAAATCAATCGTTCCTTGCACCAATATTTTATCCGCCGTTTTACTGTCTATCAGTTGATTGTATGGAATATACAACATAAAATTTTGCTCACGCAATACCTCATCTGCTTGATTGACAAGAGGTCTAAGGGACCTTAGACATGCTAATATTTTGTCACAATCTATAGATTTTAATTCATCTACATCCATTTTATCACTCAAAAATTGATAAATATCTTGGGGACTATCCAAATTAAAGTCTATCAATTGCATTGCTTTGTGATAGATAATACCCAAAGCTGTGCCAGTCTCTACACGCCTTTCGTTCAATGCAAATGCTTGTGTTTCGTCATTAATGTTGGTTTTGTCCTCATCTTGTATCTGTTGATTGAGTGCGGTCACACTATTTTTTAACCCAATTTGAGTAGATTGGTCAAATTTGTACCTAAAATTCGACATATCGTAGACTAACTGCTCAAATTCTGGCACATACTCGCTTAATTTAATAGGGTTTGTCAAGATTTCGGAGTTTTTTGCCTTATGTATGGTTAATGGATACATATTCAAATCAAATATATGTTTTTCGGCTTTCGTCAAATGGTCTATCAGTTTTAGTGCTAGGTGTGATTTTTGCACCCAATTGATAGTTATTTCGGGTATGCTAGAAAGTATTAATTCCAAAAAATTGCTACATTTTTGTAATTCGTATACACTGGTGGCTGGTGTAAATTTTGCAGTATCCATGCTTCCAACACAATAAAGGTTATTTTTTGCACGAGTCATTGCAACATACAAGAGTCTTAAGTTTTCCGCCAAAGCACGTTCTCTTCGCTTTATGATAATTGCTTGCCTTGCTAATGTATTGCGTTTTTGTCTATTACTGTAGTCATAAGCATAAAGACCAATACCCAAATCATCAAAAAACAAAATTTCATCTTTTTGGTCATCAGTGTTAAACTTTTGTCCAAGATTAGCCAAAAATACAATTGGATATTCTAGACCTTTACTTTGATGCATGGTCACAACTTTTACCACATTATCACCCATGCTATTTTGTTTGTCAAGTTTTAATTGACCACCATTACTCTCCACAAAATCAATAAATGTGAACAAGCATGTATTGTAACTCTTACCCACAAAATGGTTAATAAATATATTGATATTATCAACTCTAGATTGCCCCTCTGGCAATAATGAAATTATGCTCTCTAGATTGGTGGCTTCGACAAAACTATTTAAACAATCAAAAATAGTACCATTTATCAAAGCATGTCTGCCCATGTCTATATATTCATCAAGTTTGTTTAACTTAGTAACAATTTTTTCGTCATTAACGCTATCTAGACATTCATAAAAAAATTTTTTGTCCGCACAAGAGCGACGAATCGCTAACATTTCTTCTTCGTCCATATTTATTATAGGACTAGACAAGAGTGTTGTAAGCGCCAAATCATCATTTTTGTTGTTAAGCAATCTTAAATAATTGTATAACAACTGAATCTCATATGATGCAAACAAATCTTCGCCGCCAAAATTTTCTACAGGTATTCCTCGTTCACGCAATCTTTCCAAGATTACACTAATAGCATCACTTCGACTACGACAAAGGATAGCGATATCTGAATACTTGATATCCCGTGTTCCACCGTCCTTACCAAGTTTTGGGTCAAAAATTTGTTTTTGTTGAGTAATCAACAAATTAATTTTGTCTGCAATAATATCTGCTTCGCTCTTAGGAACATCAAGCTGCGCCATGTCCACAGTTTCAGCATTTTTGACACTATAAACAGTGTCAACAGTAGGTTTGATGGGTTTGTCATCTACATGAGTGTTGACTATATCCAATTCGACTTGAAAAAGTGGTGTATTAGGTACATCATACTCACGGTGTGATGCCATAAGACTCTTGTGTACATAATCTAGCCCCGCTGACTCTACGGTCATAAGATTTGAAAACACAAGATTGACAAAATCCAATACTCGTTGGTCACTACGAAAGTTGCAATTGAGCTCAATTGATGCTTTGGACTGCTTTTCTTGGTCATACTCTTTTACTTTACGTAAGAATATCTGAGGGTTGGTATTACGAAAACCATAGATACTTTGCTTTACATCACCCACCAAGAACAAATTTCGCTCAGTACAAACAAACGAAATAATCTTTTCTTGAATATTATTAATATCTTGATATTCATCTACATACACTGACCTAAAACTTTGTTGCACTTCGCTAGCAATATCTGGGTGTGACAAAATTTGTAAGCACATATGCTCTAAGTCATTAAAGTCTACCACATTACGCTTGCGTTTTAATTCATCAAAGCGTTCTTTATAACGACTAGTAAGCGTAAATATACTCTGCATCACTGTACAATTATGATACAAATCATCACTTAACGTCTTTTCGTTGTCAGTAATGCAACAATCTCGCCAATCGGCCAATTCTTTGCTAAATTTATTTCGAATCTCTTGGAATGCTTCTTTTAATTCTTGTTTGTCAACTTCATTTTGAGACAATGTCGGAGTTTTTGGCAAATTAACCAAGTCACTAAACAACAAGTGCACATGTTGTGTAAACTTATTATCTTTTTTAAATAGCAAGGCAACGTTTTGACATTCTTGAGCGGATACTACCACTTTTGGGTAGTCTTGTTGCTGTGCAGACAAAATAAGTTCTTTAAAGGCTAACGCATATTCATCAGCCCGATTGACTATATAGTCGTTGATGATATTACAAAATACATTGTCGTCCAATGGTTTTGTGTAGGCGTCCAATACGTCTTGACAAAACTGTGGTACATCTGGTTGATTTGCAAGATACGCATATACTTTGAATAGTATATCTTTTATTTTTTGATTATCTCGTTTGACATCGTATATGTACAATAGATCTACAAGTGGCTTCTCTTCGGTACGTTCTAGTTTGGTCAACACATCATCTATTGCCCGATTTTGCAATAGTTGAGCATCGCTATCATCTAGAATATTAAATCCCGTATCTATATCCAACACATAAAAGTACTTGGATATTATATTTTGACAAAATTTGTGCAAAGTACAAATATTACTCTGTGGCAAGAGGTTGATTTGCTCTAGCACAAACTTGTAGTTATCTGATGACATGTCTTGGGTCAAAAGATATTCTCTCAAACGCTTTTCTAACTTTTGACGCATTTCGGTTGCAGCGGCATTTGTAAATGTCACCACCAACAACTGCGTCACCGAAACATGATTATTTAAGATGTTATCCAAAATCTTTTCTATCATTACAAACGTTTTACCACTACCCGCCCCCGCGGAGACAATAATGTCTTTGTTTGTCGTATCCAAAATTAGTTGTTGTTCTTTTTGTAATTTCATTTTATTTCCTCAAAAGTGTTTATTTTGATATCAAAATTAACATCGCGTTCTTGTTTGTTTGCTTTGCAACTTCTCTTACATATATGTTGATACTTGCAATACTTGCACGTCTCTTTTAGTGGTTTGGCTTCAATATATCCTTGCAAAATTTCACCTAAGGCCTGACAAACAATTTTGTTGCTATAATCTAAAATCGCATTCAACTCAACTTCTGTTGCTAATGCATTACGGCTTTGTGTTGATACTTCGCCCTGAGCAAATTTTTTGGTTAGTTTTAGGTCTAAAGTAACAGATTTAAAATTTGTATTTGACAACGTATCATCCGAAGCATATATATTAGTCAACTCTTTATTAGTAATACCATCAAATCTATAGCTATCAAACTCTTGTGCGTCTGACTGATCTGAATATCCTCTATGTACAGGCATGTAATACGCTCCACCAGCGTGTGCATCTACACCTTTTGCACGTAACCCATTGAGCACACTATACAAATAAAAGAATAATTGTATCTTTTTGCCTAAGTACAAATCTATCAACCTAAACGTACCTGCATTTTTGCTTGTTTTGTAATCCACTATGCGATATTTACCATTCCATTCATCTAGACGATCCACTTTACCCCTTATCTTTATCTTTTGGTTAAGTACCACCACTTCGGGTATTGGTACAAAATCTGCCGAACCAAAACTTTTTTCGACATATACTACTTTGTACTGAGAATGTGCTAGTTGAAACTTTATCGCTTGGCAGGCACGAACGCATTCCGCCTTTAGTTTTTTTAGTGCAAACTCGTTCTTATTACTCTTGTAAAAATGTTCAAAATCTGATGATGTTAGCACGTCATCAAAAATACGCCCCACAATTTTTTCAATATTTATGTCTGTTAGGTTGTTGGCTTTATTTTTGTACAGCACAAAACGTTCTAACACCTTGTGAATAATATTACCATTATCCAAGCTCTCAATGTTGTTTGTTTCATTTTCTCTTAACTTTAGTCCATAGTCTACAAAATGCTGATATGGACAATGAAAATATCTCTCAAGTTCGGTTACGCTTAACTGTGATTCATTATTTAACATGTTTGCATTGATAATAGATTTTTGCTCAAATACTGTCCCACTATTATCTAGGTTGTCAAATACATTACCATATCCACACTCTCTTAGGACTTTGACTGCAGTAGAGAGCAGACTCTTGCTAACTGTCGAACTAATATCATTGCTCTCCACAATAACATTAGACAAGGCGTTATGCAAATTGCCCCACAAAAACAACAATTTGTGTTGCTCGTCATTTTTGAACAATTGATTGTCTAGATAACTTGTATCACGCGCCAACTCCATGGGTTTGTGATTGATACTAAACAAACTTAGTAGGCTACTAAGTGCCAAACTGGCAGTATGCTCTTCACCCCCACTTTGTAGTGGATAACTAATATACAACCGCTTGGTAAACAAAGACAAGTTCTGTATAACAGACAAAACGCTACGCTTATTAATTTCATTTATAGTAGGGCTTAGTGTAACATGCTGTGTCTCTAAGATGTTGATGTCTAGGTCTGAGATAATACCCGCATCAGCAACCATTGCTGGCAAATTGTCATTGTATGCTCCAATAACGAACAAGAATGGAGTTTGCTCAAACACGCTTTGCAAGTTTTGACCGACATACACACAATCTATAGCCATAGGCAAAGGAGATATGGTTGTAGTTTGGATACCTGCTTGCAAAATTTTGCAAAAATCATCAAAAGTCGTCTCATATTCCGCCATAATGTTGTAAAGATTATCAAGACAATTGCTCAATTTATCAAAGACTTGCCTATCGATACTCTCATTCCACAAATCATTTGACTTTTGGTCCAGAATAATCATTTGCTCTAGTTTGTCTTGCAGTCGAGCCTCTTGTACAAAATTTTGCAAACTTACAACATATTCTCCAACTGTATGACAAAGTTTGAGATTGCTAAATAACGTTTTGACAGGCGCAAAACTTTCGTTGCGGACCGCTAAAAACTGCGTATAATCCGTATCTTTTGTAGTTAAATCTTGCCACAATATATCATGCTCAATACCAAACTTATTTAGGACACGTTCAAACAACATTTGTTGCTCAATATTCACTCCAGTTAGTACATTTTTGATAAACTTTAGAATATCCTCTCTTGCGTAGTTGTTATTGTATAAATCAAAAACCGTATACAAAAACTTGACAAGCTCGCTATCTTGTAGTTTAAAAGGTAAATCTATCCAATATGGAATATCAAAATCGTTGAATGTCTTACGTATTACAGGTGCATATGATTCAATATCGCAACAATTGACTACCATATCTTTATAACGTGAGCCTCTTTTTACCTCAAAAGCAATTGTGCTAGCAACCATTTTGGTTTCATCTTCGATATTATTACAAAAATAAGGTACAATGGTATTTTGACTAATTTCTATTGATGTTACTTTGGGTGACATTAGTTCATTAATTATATGCTCCTGCATCAACCCCAAAGTAGGCTTTGACTCGATAATGTTAGGTGTTATACGATATTTTTTGGCTAAATCTAACATATTGCGTAAAAAGTCATCACTATACACAAAAGCATTTGGTTGGTTTGCTTTAGGTGTCAACACTCCCACATTGACACTGTGTGCTCCAGCAATTAGTCTATCAATAACGTCTAATCCACGCATAGTCATACTGTCAAAATGACAAAAATGCACGTCCACATTCGCCAATTCTGAGCAGTTTGCTAATTTGTCACTAAGTAATGTCAATCTATTAGCACTATCCACATAATCTTTACCCAAAAATTCTTCGTACTTTTGGTAAATAAACGCAATATCAAAAAGTTTTGCAGATAGCAGTTTGTTTTGAACTTTACTAGATGCATTCAACAAATCGCTTGCGGATATATCACACGCCTTTAATTGTGAGATGCTATCAAACAACACGCTAGCAAAATTTACACTCTTGACTGCTTTGTTAAAACACTTAAGTTCGGACTTGTGCTTGTCTATAATCATTTGTATTATATACACCGCACCTAACGAAGTTAACAATTTGTTTTGTGATGTATCTACAAATAGGCTTGCAAAACGCGCAAAAGTCAACACCTCAAAATCCATACTAGCAGTTAATCCTAAATCTTGCATAATTGATTTTTCCATAGTAAGACTAAACTTGTCAGGCACAACAATGTATTGCTTGCGCCTTTGTGATAGCATATTGCCCAAAAGTTGCATTTGTTGTTGCAAAATATCTGCTTGGTTATTGCCAGTTATTACGTTTAGTATCATAGTTCCTCCGTAAAATATAACTACAGTTTAGCATACAACTGACATTTTGGCAAAGATAATAAGCAAACTTTGAATCTGTACTAAACAAAAACACTACTATATAGTAGTGTTCTCTTGAGATTTTATCAATAGATTTGACACAAAGTTCTGCAAGGCCTTTTGTTTTTTACTGTTCACAAGGTCTTTGATAGTTAGATAAGTTGCATCACGTTCTGCTTGTTGTTTTTGTTGTAAGTCTTGAGTGTTTCTGAGGGTTTCTCTTATCTTTTGATTTTCCGCCATCAATTCGGACAATAAAACATCTTTACGCCTATTATCTATCAACGCCTTTTGTAAATGGTTGTTAATTTGTTGCAATTCTTGCTGGTTTTTTTGATTTAAGTTTGATTCTGTCGTACGACGAATTAGATTGATAACACCAAACACTAACGACTGCAAATCCCTTTCGCTAATTGTAGATGTGGGTTGTTTGGGCATAGACACAATGTTTTTTTGAGCAAATGTTATCCTAGTGGGTATACCTTCATTTTGTAGTGATGTAATCACTTGTTGGACAATATTTGGGTGGCAAGCAATAGTGTTGCGATATTTATTTTGCAACTTTTGTGCAAGGTCAACATTATTGTTAGCAAGTTCTAGGCACACATTCCACACGGACTGCTTTTTGCGATAATCCAAAATTTTTGACAGCAAAATTTTGGTATCTTCTATTTTTTTGGCTTTATTAAAAAAGTTTTTTGTATCTATGCCAATATCTAATAATTTGGTGTAGACATCTTTATCATCGTTTGCAAGCTTTAAAATTTTGTAAAAAAAATTTCGCACGCTGTAAGGACGTTTGTTGTGCTGTAGTGCCCAAACTGAAAGGCTCTTGATAACCGCCTGCTCCGAATTGGACGCCACAAATGTAAACAAACTTTTTATATCCTTTGATTCCCAACCAAGAATTTTGTTATACATAATTTCTCCTTTGTGTAGATTATGGACCTAAATAATATTTTTAAACAAAATATATGCATAAACAATAACATTTTATAATATTTTAAACTAGGAGTATATTATGGAAAATTATATTCACCTAAGTGCCGAAACACCTACTCTTTTTTGCGTGGAAGGGCAAAATTTAGGTACTAGTCAAAGCAACCAAGACTATATCACAATTGTTAGCGACCAACAAAATCTGAATATCGCATGTTACCCATTAAACGACACTGAGACCAAAATACCGCAAATGCTTAATCTTAATTTTTTGGGTAACACACTCTTTGCCAACAATGAGTTTGCACAAAGTTATCTACTAGCCAACAATCACTTTAAGGTATGCATATCTTTACCTACAGCCATAATCTTTAGACCCAATGTATTACAAAAAAACATAAGTTTTGACACCATACAATTATCATTGTTTGACGGTACTATGCAGTATGTTTTGATACAAAATAATAACAAAAATTATAAAATAACGCTAAATAAACATATAAAAAAGGCAAGTTTTCAAGTTTTTGGTCAGTACTATGCACTACTTGGTAAAACTGGAATATTAGATTATGTTTTGATTTTTGATCAATTAGGTAACACTATTTTTGAAGAATCAAATGACAAGATAGAACTTAAATCCAACACAATCCTCACTCTACAAAAGATGCATGACATAGCAAGGCACGGTTATGTCTGCACATACACGATAGATAATAATCTATTAAAAACAAAAGAACAATACAGCGTCTATCTAGATGAACATCCATATTATGCACAAAATCAGTACACCATTGGGCTCGCATTTTTGGAGGCTGTAAATATTGGTAATATAGATCTAGCGCGTTATTACTTAAGTGACCAACTAAACTCTATCTTATCTACCGAACAAATTACAGGTTATTTTGGCAATTATTTAGAGTTTGAGCCCAATTTTTTGACAAATGCTAACAATACTATATTTTTTATGTACCCCGACAATATAGTCAAACTTTATACATTCAAGGTACAATATAATAAAATCGTAGACATTACAACAGATTAGCTCTATATAGTTGCAAAAACAAAGAAAATATTATATAATATGCGCGTTAAAATTTTGTTAGAGGGGTGATTGTCTTCTTTACTTCTTATTTTGTATATTACATTCTAGGTATTATCATGATACCAGGGTTGTTACTAGGTGCCATCGCACAAGCAAAGATTACAAATAATTACAACAAGTACAAGCAAATTCCAGCAAAAAGTGGCAAAACATCTAACGAGGTTTGCCGAGAGATTTTGGATAAAAACAATCTAACCAATATACAGCTTACCACTACAGACAAAGAGCTGGGAGACAACTACAACCCTACCAAAGAGACAATCTCACTAAGTCCTGGCGTCAACGAACAATATAGCATTGCGGCATTAGGTATTGCATGCCACGAGGTAGGGCATGCACTACAAGACCAAGCCAATTACTTCCCTGCCAAATTGCGAAGGTTCTTAGTCCCTGTGGTTAATTTTTGTTCTGCCATTTTGTGGCCATTGGTCATCATTGGATTTTTGATAGATTTTGGTGGAGCTTCGGATAGTATTGTTGGCGATATATGCATCTATAGTGGTTGTATATTCTTTGCGCTTGCTACCATGTTTAGTCTCATTACATTGCCAACCGAATTAGATGCGTCCAAACGAGCATTACAACAACTATCTCAAAATAATTATTTGGACGCTGATGAACTGGTAGGAGCAAAAAAAGTACTAAAATCGGCAGCACTAACATATGTAGCATCACTTTTGGTATCCATCCTTAACTTCTTGCGCTTTTTACTCACCATCCTACTAGTAACAAGGGACAGAAAATAATTAAAATTAATGTAGCACAAAAATTGCTTAATAATCACATATCAAAGTAAAAATATTTATCTATACTATCAAAACAAAAACAAAAAGAGCCTGTTTATCGTTAGGTTCTTTTTGTTTGTTATATTAATTTAAAAACACTTTTTATTATACATAATATTATTTTTGAATGTTATTTTTATCATTTTTCACTAAGCAACGCTCAAATCTAGACCATCACTTGCAAAACCGCCAACAGCACCCCACCTTGCCAAAATATCATTTAGCGAATCTACAAAATATTGAATAACAGATTTACCAATATCTGTAGTAGTAAGTTCACCATCTATATAACTTAGTACAAAAGAAAGCACTGTATTCGTATCTTCGTTAGACAAATTATTGATTATCACTCTTCCTTCAGTAACACAATTTTTTAAAGATTTGGTATTATCAATTGTACCAAAAAAACTCAAATATGCATAATTAGGTAAATCAGCATCCGATAGCACTGTTCCGCTATCACTTGCTTGATTAACAATCTCAGCAAGGGGAATCTTGAATACAATGCGTACTTGTGTTTGATGTTCTGTGGTACTTGTCAACAAATTTTTTATCTCACATATAGCCAATAGTTGCAAAACCTCGTTTTGTGATGATGTATAATCTAGATAGGCGTTGCCTAGGATAGTCAAATCTTTTTGGTCAAGTAATATAGCATTTGTTAATTTCGTGTTGTCAAACAAAACTTGAGGATTTATCTCATTATCAACATACAAATCATAATCACTCAAAAAACTGTTCGTTAGTTTTGTTTTCAGGTTTTGTTCATCTACTCCACCAATATCAAACTCTATCAAATCTTGTGAGTTATACTCTTTATTTAGCAGAGTTTTTATCTCTTGCCATTCTTTAGAGTTAACACTTTGCCCAATCCTAGATATTGTGCCAACCAAAAAAACTGTAATAACAATTAAAATAATCGCAATTATTATTAAATTTTTGATTATCGCACCTCTTTTGGTTGGAGTGCGTTTGCTAAAGACAATATCTTCTAACTTCATTGTTTCTCCCTCAAAAACATTGTGCCACTATTTTTTGTTGTCTGTGCTACCAAAACCGCCCTTTCGCACTGTTTGAATCGAATCTTCGTTGTCTACCGTCAAAAATTTAATGAATATGCCTTGACCGATTTTATCACCCTTTTTGATATTGTAAGTATTTTGTGAGAAATTAAAAAGTCTAAAACCGATGTTGCCATCATTAGATTCATTATTGTAATAATCACAATCAATAACTCCCACACTATTGCACAACATTACTCCACGCTTGCCCATACCACTAGTAACGCACAATAACAGCACTTCGTCAGTATTAAATTGTACCTTAATGTTCGTCCAGACCATTGCTGTGCCATTGGGACTAATAGTTAAGTCAATAGGACTATAAAAATCATAACCAGCAGAATGCTGTGTGGCACGTTTTGGTAAAGACGCAATCTCTCCATCATATTCACGCTTATTAGTGGTAACAAATTCAAATTTACGCATACTCTACTCCCAAAGATATTATATCAAACAACTCAGCATTTTACAAACAAAATTATATAATTTTTTAGACGTCCAAAACAACAATTAGTTTAAATAGCATCCAAAATTGGTTGTTTTTTTTATTAAAAATACAAGTTTTTTTGTGTAAACCCCCTTGTTTTTTTTGCTAATTTGCTAAAATGTATCTTATATTATATATAGGAGACGTTTATGATTACAAATGAAAGCACAAATCATGGTAACCTTTGGTTAGCAATTTTAGCCAGTATCGGGGTAGCATTATTAGCAAGTATATTGTATATAGTAATATACAATTTGGGAAAAATTTCTGTCGCCGTAAGTTTTTTGGTTGCATTGGCCGCTAGTTATGTATACATCAAAATATACAAAAAGATAGACATTAAGGGAATCTTTATAGTCTTTGCAGTCAGTTTAATAGCAATATCTTTGGCACATTTTTTGGCTGCTAATATATACCTTTACAATACAATGCGTGCAAACAGTGATAGTTACACTCTTACACAGGCTTTTAGTGATTTTTCTAATTTATTGAGCACCAATGAGGAATTTAAAAGTGCGTATTATGGCGAATTTTGGATAAACTTACTATTTACATTACTGGGTACAGGTTTTGCATATATTCCTCTGTATATAAAAAATAAAAAGGCCTCAAAATTAATCAACCAGAACGACGCACCGTCAGAACAGTCAGCCGAGACTCAACCAACTTTTGTTAACGCGAATGCAACATTAGCAACACAAAGCACACCGACCAATGAGGGCTTTTCTGATCAAAATCAATATGACGTAACAAGTGAAATGACTGAAGAATCTCAACCAAACACCATTGCGGAAGAATCTCAACCAAACGCTATTATGGAAGAATCTAGTCCAAATAACGAACAATTAGATAATGCACAACCACAAAATCAAGATGACGATGACGACCCAGATGATTACGTGAATAGCATAATAGCACACATTAAACAAAATAATATAATGAAGAATAAAGACGACAAGCAAGAATAATAGTGCTTGTTTTTTATTATAATCATCTAAAATAAATTTTTACCAGGCAAACTTATATTTAAAGATATATCTTGTACAATTATTACATAGTTAAAAAAACACACAGATTCCTTTTTGTTTTTGTTTACCATTATGGTATAATATATACCAAAGGAGTCACACAATGCGTAATCTATCTTCACTCTTTAGAGATAAACAAATTGACTATGAGAAATTATTAAACTATGGTTTTACACAATACGAAAATAGTTTTGTCTACAAAAGGAATATTTGTGCAGATACTTTTGTAGTCATTATCCAATTTTCAAAAGAGCAAAAAACATCCAAAGTTATTGACCTAAGCACTAACGAAGAATACATTCTAGCAGACATCGTAGGCGCTGTCGGCAATTTTGTAGGAAACGTTCGTAAAGAGTACGACAGCATTTTACAAGATATTGTGCTACATTGTACAACAGTAGATATTTTTAAGGCGAATCAATCCAAAATTATTATAGAATATGCACAACACAAATACAAAGACAGTTTGGAGTTTTTGTGGCAAAGATTCCCTAAAGATGCTATATTGCGAAACAAACAAAACAATCTATGGTATGCGGTTTTTCTGGTCATACCAAAAAACCGTTTGGGTATTGACTCGACTGAACTAGTAGAAATAATAGACCTAAGATATCAAAAAGAAAAAATCAATGACATAATAGACAATAAAGTCATATACCCAGGTTATCATATGAATAAGAATAATTGG
>ONVD01000008.1 GCA_900321185.1 uncultured Eubacteriales bacterium | reverse complement strand
GGTGCCACAGGTGCAACAGGACCTACTGGACCTACAGGAGCAACAGGACCAACAGGGGCGACAGGTGCAACTGGGGCAACAACAGCACAAAGTTTTGGTAGTTTTTATACGACTACTGAACAATCGGTAGATAACTCGTCATTCCCATTAGAAAATACCTTGCAAGCACAAAATATGTCAGTTGTGGCAACAACTGGAGTAGTAACGCTTGAGAATATTGGCTATTATGTGGTAGATTATGGTGTGTATGCTGCCAGCAGTGCAACCGCTAGTGACTCAGTAGCCTTGAGGCTAAATGGCACAAATGTAGCAGGTACTGCACGAGGACTAGAAAACAACACCATGATAACTGCTAGCGCAATCATCCAAACGACTAGTGCAAATAGCACCTTAAACATCCAAATAAACAGTGACAATGCAGTGACTTTTTTGGATAACGATGGCATTAACGGCTACTTAGTTATTACTCAAATAGCATAAACAACAAAAACACCTACAATGATAGGTGTTTTTGTTATATTAAAAAAATAGTTTAGTAGATTTATTTAGCATTTTGAAAACTATAGATATCATAACTAGCTATACATTTACAATAATAGATAAATGTATCACAAAAATATAGATGATTGTTGGGTAGTAGTGCATAGTTACAACCTAAGTTGTAGAGTATCTTTAATTTTTTGGCTACACTTTGGGTAATTAAAATAGAGCAAAAATAACAAAAACGGTTTTTAGAATCAAAAATACTAAAAACCGTAAAAAGCCCTTATCTATAGGTGTTTTATTGGCGGAAGAGAGAGGATTTGAACCTCCGAGTCCGTTGGGGACCACCTGTTTTCGAGACAGGTACATTCGACCGCTCTGACACTCTTCCTCGTCCAAACTATTTTAACAAAGGTGAGAGCAGTTGTCAATAAATTTTAATTAAATGTTTTTACTTGACAAAATAATAGCAAATAAACTAAACTATTAAGCATTACAAATTAAATTATGGTGAAGGAGAAAAAATGGCAAGCATTATTATGCATATTGCAACTGCGAAAGTGCATTTACAAAAATACAAAGACGTCTCGTCTGCAGACGAGTTTATTCGTGGAGTAGTGGCTCCAGATGTGTTGGGGTGGAAAGGAGACAAGATAGCATCACATTACGGTGAGCCACGCATCAAGGGCGAGAGCCTAAAACAAAAATTTGCGGGTAAGGTTAACCTTGGCAAATTTATTAGTCAACGTACAATAGATACAGACTATGATAAGGGGTATTTTTTACATTTGTTGGGTGACTTTTACTTTTTTAATGAGTTGCTTTATCGTCCAGAATACGAACGTCACTACAACCCACACGCTATATATGATGATTATGCAATATTACAAAATGATGTCATGTCAAAGTATGGTGTACAGTACACTCCCGAAACAAAACAATGGAACATAACTAAAGAAGGTCAACCTACGATGATAACATTTGACCAAGTGTGCAGTTTCATTGAGTTTTGTGGTAATCTAGATTTGAAGGAGATGGCAAAGAAGATACAAAGTGAGGAAGATATACCTTTTTTTGACAGGGACAAACATGTAATTCAATAATTGACCCAACACCTATAGATATGGGTGTTTTTTATTCATAAAGACAACGTACTTTTAATATATATTAAGTTAGTAAATGTAAAGGAGTAAGCGTTGTTTTTTGATGAGATAACCAAACACCTTAAGACGGATATACAGACTCTAAAGAATTTTAGTTGGACAAATGTTGGCAATCTAGGGCTTGTGTTGAATGGACAAAATACAATATTGAGTTACAACACTTGCAAAATTATTTTACAATGTAACAGCAAAAAAATTTATATTTATGGGCAAAATTTACAGATTCAATCTATGTCACCTACTGATTTTTGCGTAACTGGTCAAATTTTTTGTGTGAGCGATAGAGAGGTGAATCTATGTTAGGTAATATTACGTTAAGAGTAGACGGTGTCAATCTAGCAAAAACTTTGCAAAGCCTCAAGGAAAGTTATGATCTAAAATCTATTCAAAAACTAGATAGTACATCAACAAAATTGACTATACCAATTAATTACTATCCTAAAATAATTGATTATTTTGAATCTAAATGTTATAATGTACATGTAATACGATTTTCGCCTTTACTTAGATTTTGTATATTTTTGCATAACTTTTGGGTACAGATAGTATTATTGTTGATTTGTATGATTGCACTTGTGGTGCTGTCTAACATTGCTTTGGGCATAACTTTCAGAGTAGACAACGAACAATGTAACCAACAAATAACTGCAGTATTACATTCCAACGGTGTAATGGGCAAGTGGATGTCTAGTGTGGATGTAGATATGTTAGAGCAATCTATATTGCATGATGTCCCACAAATTAGCCTAGTAAATATTGCCAAGCGAGGATGTTTTTTGGTGGTGAATTACACCCTAAAGACCGATGCGATGACAATAGAGCCTAGTCATAGTGGCCCAATTGTAGCACAGTCTGGTGGGATTGTATCTAAGGTGTTTGTGGTGCGTGGTACTGCACTTGTGAATGTCGGTGCATATGTTACCGCAGGACAAGTATTAATTGCTGATTATTTTGTTGATAAGGACGGCAATACTGTAGGATGCCCAGCAGAAGGGCAAGTATATGTCTATACGTGGCAAAGTAATACAGTAGAGTTTTGCGAGGATACTATAGAATATGTGCCGACGGGCAACGAAGTCACTTGTAGTACTCTACAGTTTTTAGGTTCGAATGTATTATGTGGTAAACAAAATATTCCTTTTGAGCATTATTCTGTAGAAACAGAAGAGTCATATTTGTGTAATGTTTGCATCCCCATAAAAATTGTCAAGACACACTATCTAGAGACAACTCCACAAAGGGTTCACCAAGATTTTGAGTCCAAGTTAGATGCCCTAAAGATGCAAGCTAGTGAAGAACTACTTAGGCAAATTGACGCATCACTAGTGCTAGAAGAAAAATACACCATATCTAGTGTTGGTGACGTGCATTTTGTAACGTACTACGTAAAGAGCGAAAGTCTTATCACTTAGGAGAAATAATGAAAGTAATTTTAACGAACAAAACACAATCTATTTTGCCTAGCGAAAAAGTTTTGGAGCGCGTAGGCAATTACATTTTGCGTGAACAGCATCAGCCACGCAGATTTATGAGCGTTGGCGTATTTTTTGTAGGTGCAGATGAGATACACGAGATTAACAAAGAATATCGTCATGTAGACAAACCTACAGATGTTATTAGTTTTAGGTTGGTTGACAACCCTGAACACAAAAAACTCAACAAAAAGAATTTTCCATTAGATTATGATAGACATAACCACACAATGTATTTTGGTGAAATTTTTATTTGTGACGAAGTAGCCAAAGAACAAGCCAAAGAGTGGGGGCATTCAATGTATCGCGAGGTGGTAGAACTATTTTGTCATGGTATGCTACATGTGCTAGGTTATGACCATGAGGAAGAAGAAGAGCGTAAGGTAATGAAAGAGCACGAAGAGATAATTTGTGCACAATTGGACAAACTGTTAAAATGTGTCAAATAAATTTAATTTAAATTTTACAAAAAGAGGAAGTATATGGACAAATTAGCATACAACAAATTAATAGACAAGGCTAAAGATTTTGCGCAGTATGCTTATTGCCCGTATTCGGGTACACCGATAGGTTGTTGTGTGTTGACGCAAAATGGTATGCTGTATGGTGGGTGCAATATTGAGTTAGTAACACTCAATAGCAGTCTAGGTGCAATCGAAGTTGCTGTGTCAAAAGCTGTTAGTGAAGGTGCGTCGCAGATTATGGCACTAGCAATCTATTGCGATGATTTTATGCCATATCCTAGTGGTTCGGAAAGACAATTAATAAAAGAATTTAACAATCGTACACAAATAATTGTGGCGTCTAAAGATAATGTAGAACAACTGAATATCCAAGAGTTGCTCCCTTACTCTCGTGAAAAATAACAAAAGGAAAGAGTTATATGCAGTTTAGGTCTGGTTTTGTGGCGGTGGTAGGACGTCCAAATGTTGGTAAATCTACACTAGTAAATGCTTTAGTTGGGCAAAAGGTTAGCATTGTTTCACCAAAAGCGCAAACGACGCGTACAAATGTTTTGGGAGTATTAAATAACCCTAATTTTCAAATTGTATTTATTGATACCCCAGGTATGCATGATAACACGACAGTATTAGATAAATACATGCAAAAAAGCATAGATACCGCAACAAAAGATATTGATGCTATGCTCTACGTGTTGGACGGAAGCAAAGATTTTGCACAAAGTGATATTGATGCACTTACACGTTATTGCAAAGAGCCTTACAAGGTTATTGCAGTAGTTAACAAAGTGGACAAGGGAAGTTACGAGACTATTTACCCTAGATTGCAAGTGCTAAACAATATTCACGGATTGCATAGTGTTTATGGCGTTTCGGCATTAAAAAAGAAAAACTTAGATGGGTTAGTAAAAGAATTAGTGCCATTATTGAGTGACACGATTAAATATTATCCAGATGACGAGTATATTGACAAACCACGCAGTTTTGTGTTAGCAGAGATTATTCGCGAAAAAATGTTGTGGCTGTTGGATGATGAAATACCACATGGTGTGGCTGTAGTTGTAGATAACCTAGATACACAATCCAATACAGCAAAAGTTGGTGCAGTAATATACTGCGAAAAAGAATCTCACAAGGCCATCATTATTGGCAAAAAAGGTGAGATGATTAAAAAGCTCGGTACACAAAGTCGAGAATCTATGGAAAAGTTTCTTAACAAGCCTACCTTTTTGGATTTACAAGTAAAGGTTGAACCTAACTGGCGCAACAAAATAGATGTGATGTCCAGTTTGGGTTATAACGAAAAACAATTTGATGAATAATACATAAAAATATTGAATTTTTTCATAATATCCTAGAGGAGATATTATGAAGAACAAAGATTTAAAAGCTAAACTATGGAGGCAAAAGTTATCTGACATTGCTTGGAAAAACTTTTGTGAATCTGGCGAAATTGGAGCTTATATGTTTTACAAACGTATAAGCGAAGGAGATAGCATTGCAAGATTACATACTAAAAGGCGTAGTACTAAAAGCGATAGACTGGAAAGAAAAAGATAAATTAGTGACAATCTTTACGCTCGAAAAAGGCATAGTCACGGCGTCTTTTCGTGGCGTCCGACAACAAAAATCCAAACTAAAGTTTGCTACACAACCATTGTGCTTTGCAGAGTTTAGTTTGACTGGCAGTGGTGACATCTTGACTTGCATTGGTGCAAGCGAAATCGAGAGTTTTTTTGCTGTCACACAAGATTATGACGATATGGTCCTTGCTGGTGCAGTGTTAGAGATGGTGTACCATGTTGCTATAAAAGAGCCTAACGTAGATTTGTTTATTAGTTTAATACGTGCGCTAGGGGGATTGTGTGATGATAATACACAACACGAAGTAGTATTCCTAAAGTTTTGTCTACAATTATTCAAAACAACTGGCTATGGCATTAATTTTGACACTTGCAAAACTTGCGGTAAGTCATTAAATGGAGTCAATCTAGACCTAGAGTGTGGAGCGTTAGTTTGTGACGAATGTAAAACTCTCAATTGTATTGCGGTATCTTCGTCATCTGCAAAAATATTACAACTGATTGATAACTTACCTTTTACACAATTACAAAAGATAAAGTTATCCCAAACGCAGTTTGTGGAGTGTCGTAAATTATTCGTTTGCAATTTTAATAGTTTGTTTGAAAAAAAGTTAAAGAGCATCCCCATTGATTGATGGGAGTTTTTTATCTAATATTATAATTAAAAATTTTTAATAAAAAAAAAGGGTTTTAGGATTTTATTGCAAATAAGTATTTAAAACGAAATTTCTAAAGTAGGTAAAAATGGCAAAATTGATTTTCTCGCCCGAATGGTTAGACGAGCTAAAGTCTCGGCTAAACATTGTGGACGTTATTTCACGTTATGTGCCACTCAAGCGCGTTTCTAGAGACTACGTAGGCGTTTGCCCTTTCCATAACGAAAAGACTCCTTCGTTCATGATAAACGAAGCGGGGCAGTACTACCATTGTTTTGGATGCAAGGCCTCGGGTGATATGATTAAGTTTGTGGAAAAATACGAAAACATAGGTTTTTACGAAGCAGTGCAGATATTAGCGGACATGGCAAATATGCCTCTGCCCAGTATTGACAATAATGTTGCCGAGGAGATTCAGCAAAAAAAGAAAGAGCGTCAACAGATTTTGGCTGTACTAAAGGCAACAGCACAATATTATTATAAAAACCTCTATTCTGCTCACCCAAACGCCGAACAGGCGCGCAAATATCTAGACAAGCGTCAAATATCTAAGGAGAGCATTGTTAGGTTTGGTATAGGTTGTAGTCTAGACTTTGAGTCACTCATTAGCTATCTTAGGTCATTAGGTTTTTCGACTAGCCTTATGGTCAAGGCTGGAGTTGTAAGTAATGCTGATGGTAGATATTATGACTCGTATGGTAAAAGACTCATGTTCCCGTTAATTGATACCAACGGCGATGTTATTGGCTTTAGTGGACGCTTGTTGGAGGATAAAGATTTAGCTAAATACAAAAATACGACTCAAACACCGGTATTTAACAAATCCGAAGTCGTGTTTGCTATCAACCTACTCAAAAAACAACGAGACAAAGAACGTCAAGCACAGCATTCGTGGAATGGTTTTGACAATATTATTATTGTTGAAGGTCAAATAGATGTTATCTCAATGCATCAACACGGTTTTAACAATACAGTTGCTTGTCTAGGTACTGCTATTACTCCACAACATGTTCGCAAGCTAAAACAGTTTAGTGACAACATTATCTTGATGTTAGACGGAGACTTTGCAGGGCAAAAGGCGGCACTAAGGAGCATTGATACCTTACGTGCTGGTGGAGTGAATATCAAGGTTGTCACCATTCCTGATGGACATGACCCAGATGAGTTTTTAAAACTCTATGGTACGGAAAAAATGAAAGAACTTTTGGCGACTGGCGAAGAGGGCATGGACTACAAGTTTAGGGTGTTGGCTACTAGATACAATCTAAATAGCAATTACGAACGAACCAAGTTTATTCATGAGGCATTGTTGGTGCTTAAGGCTCTTACTAACGAGTCGGAGCAAGATGTGTATCTCAAAGTTATCCAAAAATATACTGGAGTTGCTATTGAGGTATTACGCGCAGACTTGCAAAACTTGAGCCTAAATACCCAAAAACCTTTTTATGAGCGTGATGACGAAGAGGAAAAAGAACAACGACCACCAAAGCCAACAGATGCATATACCTTGGCTGACGAATATCTGTTGGCTAGCATTATTTTTCAAAAACCATACATTAACACAAAAGATTATCTAACATTACATTTTGAGCAACCTTTACAGCCGGTTTATGACTATGTATTAAATACTATTAAAAGTAACAAAGAGGTTACACTCTCTGGACTATACAGTCGTGTAGATGTAGACAATTCAAACGATGAGATAAGGGCGACAGCAAATTTTGCCTTTACTCCAGACGATGTGCCAGAGTTAACTTACCAAAGTTGCCTATTAAAAAATCAAGAGAAGTTTGTTAAGTCAGAAAAATCTAAATGTGAAAATGCTTTAGATAACACTACTGACGTTGAATTACAAAAATCATTGATGCAAAAAATTATGGAATATACAAAACAAATTGTTGAGATTAACAAACAAATGCAAAATCTATCTCAAGAATATGTGCGATTGACAGATGATAAAACAAAAAATAAAAATGATACACACGAGGAGGAGTAATTGTGAATATTAAAGAAGAAGTGGAAAAAATTAAACAACTTGCATCCAAGAAAGGCTACATAAACAAAGAAGACATTTATTTGCGTTTGGTTAAATCTGACGCTACGTCAGAGCAACTTGATGAAATAATTAATCAAGTAGTTGCTAGCGGTATAGAGGTCAGGGAAGAAGAAGACGAAGATGATATTAGTTCGCTCGAAAACCTAATGAACCGTGCCAACCTTAACGACCCAATCAAGATGTATTTTAAAGATATAGGCAAATATAGTTTGCTGACACATGACGAAGAGATAGAGTTGGGCAAACGTATGATGGAGGGCGACCAAGAGGCTAAAAAACGTCTAATCGAAGCTAACTTGCCACTTGTTGTAAGTATTGCCAAAAAATATTTGGGTAAGACAAGCATGAATTTTAGTGACCTTATCCAAGAGGGTAATATGGGGTTAATCAAAGCAGTAGAGCGTTTTGACTATAGGCGTGGATTCCACTTTAGTACTTATGGTACATGTTGGATTAAACAAGCTATTAGTCGTGCTATTGCTGACCAAGCGCGTACTATTCGTATTCCTGTACATATGGTAGAGACTATCAACAAGTTTTCACGTACCACTAGACAACTGTGGCAAGAGTTAGGCAGAGAGCCTACAGACGCTGAGATTGCTAATCGTATGGGCATAACCGAAGACAAGATTAACGAAATTAGACAAATTAGCCAAGAACCAACTTCGTTAGAGACCCCAATAGGCGAAGATGGAGATAGTCAATTTTATGACTTTGTGGAAGACGAAAATGCCGAATCTCCAACAGATGCAGTTGTGCAATCTATGCTAAAAGAACAATTGCTTGCAGTCATAGATACACTTACTCCACGTGAGCAAAAAGTCATTCGCTTGCGCTACGGCCTAGATGACGCACACCCACGTACTCTTGAGGAAGTAGGCAAAGAGTTTAATGTAACGCGTGAACGTATTCGCCAAATTGAGTGCAAAGCCCTAAAAAAATTGCGTAACCCAATACGTAGTAAAAAACTACAGCCATATATGGACAACGAATAATTGCGAACACCCAAATAATTATGATTTTCAAAAGTAATAAAAAGGTGGTATTATGACAAAAGATAGTGATTTGGATACCGAGTTACGTGGTGTGGTGAAATCTCAGAGTCCGTTGAATTGTGCGCGCCAAACTAAAATTTTAGAGCACAATATGTTAATTACGAACAAAATCCAAAAAAGAATGGACGCTAGGCTCAATGCAATTGCTGGTCATTTGCGTCCAAGTGCCGTCATCGCAGATGTAGGCTGTGACCATGGATATTTGTCGTTGTTTGTGTTGACATCAAACATTGCAAATAAAGTGGTTTGTATTGACATTAGTCCAAAGTGTCTACAAAAGACAAAAGATTTGCTGACTCGCACAAACAAGGTAGATGGTGCAGAGTTTTTGGTAAGTGATGGACTAAAAGATGTAACGCAACATGTAGACCAAGTAATCATTGCAGGCATGGGAGGACGCAATATTTGTGATATATTGGAGAACGCCCCAAAACATTTACTCAGTGCGTATTTTGTGTTGCAACCTATGAATAACATAACTTACGTAAGACGTACACTCAATCAATTGGGAATGTGTATAACCCATGATGAGATTGTGTTTGACAAGAATAAGTATTATCACATAATATGTGCTCAAAGAGGTAAGCAAGTGCTAACTCTAAATCAAATTAGGTGTGGCGCTGTGGTAGAGGACTACCGCTCTGCAGACTATCAAAGGTGGTTACAACTCAAGATAGCAAAGGTTAGCAATATTTTAGAGCATATTAATTCAGACAGTTTAAGATATATCGAAATGACAGAATATTTGCAATCGTTAAAAAAATGTATTTTTTAGAAGGTGAAATTATGATAAAAGAAATATTACAGTACCAAGATTTAGATGCAAAGTTGGTTTCAATCGAAAAAGAGATTGCCAACAGCCCAGCCAAACTTACTGCTAACAAAATGGTGGAATATGTTAAATCGGCTCAAAAAACACTTGTTAGTTTGGAGCAAAATGCTAGCAACTTAATTGCGGAGTTTGATAAACTAAACGAACAATATCAGAGTGCCTTAAAGGACGTAGACAAGATGACAAAACAAAAGTTGGATAGTATGTCAGTGGAAGAACTACGCGAAAAAGCAAATCTTGCTACACAGATTAATTCAAACATTTTGACTATAGAGCGTAATATTAGTTTGTTGAGTGACAAAATTGCAACCATCTTGAAAGATTTTGAAAAGACAAAAAAACAGGCTCAATCTGCAAAACTAAAATTTGAACATAACAAAACGGAATATTTAAAATTTGTGGCCACAAAACAGGAGTCTATGCATAAACTACGTGCAGAGTTGGCTAAGGTTGAAAAAAGCGTTGATAAAGATATATTAAAAAAATATAAAGAACTTCGTGCAGACAACAAGTTCCCAATCTTTGTACCATTAGTTAACGAAGCGTGTGGTGGGTGTGTTATGCACCAACCTCGTGCAAGATTGGATGAATTAAAAACAGACAAAATATTAGAGTGCGAAAATTGCCACCGAATAATTTATTTGCCTGAATACAGGGATAAATAAAAAATTTTAAAAAACTTCTTGACTTACAGTCAAGATTTTTTTTTGCAGTTAAATTATGGCTACGATTGAGATATTCATTAGGTGATATTTTATTTTGTGTTCGAATAATATATATAACTAAGAGCTAGAGGTGATATTTTGGAAATCTTAAAAATGACGCACAGCTTATCGTATTATCTCAAGCTTTTTGATGTACGCAAGAAAGATGGAGATATGTTTGGTGCATTAGACGCTGGGCGTAATGCTCTAAAATATGCCAAGACACATATAGACAAGGATAGTATCAATCTACTGCTAGGTAATGTATACTTTGAAATGCACTTATACACGCTTTCTTGTGAGTATTATTTTCGAGCACTAAATGTTCCTTCTACGAGGGCGGGTGCTTATTTTGGAGTGGCTAGAAATCTTATATTTTTACGTAGATACAATTTAAGTTTAAATTATTTGGATAAGGTATTAGAGTGGGATAGCAGTGGACTGTTTAGTGATGTTGTGCTAGAATGGATAAATTTTATTCATATACAAATAAACGAAGAAGAACAAAAATCAGCGTTTGATAAACTACAATCTACAGCCAAAAAACTAATGCAACGCAAAGACTTTTTGTCCGCATTGTCTACACTAGACAAAGCTTTGGCGCTTTGCCCCGAAGATGATGATGTACTATTATTGTATGCACAATGCTTGTATTCGTTGGGACAAGTAGACAAAGCACGACAAATCATCAAGACAGTAATAATAGATAACCACGACAACCAGACGGCACGGCTCTTACTTTGTGAGATATGTGTACATGACGAAGATTTAACATCACTTGGGACATTATTAAGGACTATTGACGTCGAGCAACTCAACGATACTCAATTGTTGTGTTTGGGTAAAATTTTTGCATATATAGCTAACTTTGAGGAGGCCATATCTGTATTTTTAAGATTAGTTAAAATTCGTCCATACAGCCCCAAAGTGTATCTCTATCTTGCTATTTGCTATCACAACTTACATGATAGCGAAAATGCACTTTATTATCTAGCGCAAGCACGTTGGTTAGATTTTGAAAATGTTGTGTTAATGGACTATTCTCGCATATTTGCTAGTACTCAAGATGTACTGTCATTAGTTGACACTTTACCTTCAGACGTAGCACAAACAAAAATTCAAAAGTTAGAGGAACAGGTTGTGCAACCCAAGTTTGTAGATAATTGGTTGCATTCACCTTTGTTAATGGATGACACTGATTGGTTGTTTGGCACTTGTTTTTATGATGTGGGTGAGAAATTGTCTCATAAATTAAGTCTTTCACATAGCAAAAAAGTCAAAAAATATTGTTGTAAAGTTTTGTTATCTGTTAGACCAAATCTAAGACAAAAATTCTTTTTGACACGCGAAATGCTACGCGCACAAAAGACAAAGACTCTTGACCTAACTGCGAATCTTACTTATCGAAGTTTCTCTATCAAGTTACCCAAAATTTGTCAAGCAGTTGACTTGTTTAAAAACTCCATAACGAACGCATGGGCATATGTAGAGTGTTACGCCAATAACACTAATATATCAAAGCGAGCCAAACAGTTGTGTGACGCTATTTTAATCAAAGGCTTACAAAACGAAATTGATGAATATGTGCTAACTTGCCTCATGTTTTGCGATAATTATACAGTTATGTTGAGTGCATGTCGATATTTTGATGTGGATATTGCAAAAATTGAAAATGCCAAAAATATGCTTAATATTGAGTGAAGAAGGTGCTTGTTTATTGTTAAAACCAATTTAAAATCAGGATTTATTTGTGGGTGTATAATCTTTGCTACCATTATCGGTGCAGGGTTTGCCTCTGGCAAAGAAGTTTGGTATTATTTTGCACGCTATGGCGCAATTTCATATCCTATGATAGTTGTTATGGGGTTGTTGTTCTTTGTGTTGTGCTTTTTGTGTTTAGAATTTGGTAGGCGTTTCGAAATTAATGCTGTCAAACAAATGAATTTAATATTATTCAAAAAATTAAGTTTTTTAGCTGAGCTTATTTTATGTTTGAGTAATTTTATAATACTTAGCACCATGTTCGCAGGTGCGGACAGTTTGTTTTTTGAGAGTTTTGGTGCTAGTTTTTATCGCTTTGGTGGAATTTTTACAGCAATTGTCTCGATTATTGTAGTATGGCTAGGCTTTAAAAAATTAATAAAAGTTAATCTAGTTATTGTGCCTGGTATGTTAATTTTGGTGTTAATTATTTTGACAAATTGTATTTTTGGTGACCTAAACTTTGATATACTCAGTACAAATATCGAACATAACATTTTGTATGCGTGTCTGAATAGTGTGTCGTTCATTGTTAGTAACTTGTTTTTTGGCGGATTTATGATAGCAAAACTTGGTAATGGTGCTAGCAAAAAAGTAAACTTGTGGGGGAGTTTTTTTGGCACTTTATTTATGCTAGTTTGTATATTTTGTATGGTAACCATACTTTATTACAATCCATCAAGTTTCGCTTATGATATGCCACTTGTATTTGTCGCAAACAGTCAAAATTTTGTTTTGGGAATATTTGCAAAACTTGTAGTATGGCTAGGAATTGCTACTACTGCTATCTCGCTACTTTATCAAATTGTTAACTGGCTAGAATCATATTTTGGTAAACACAAAATTATAGGCATTTTGGTGTCAATATTGGCAATTTTGTTCTCAAACATTGGCTTTGATGCGATGATAAATTATTTTTATCCATTGCTTGGATTCTTTGGGTTTGTATTTATGATTTTTATGTCCAAGCGTATGGCAAGTCTGCCCAAATATATAACTATCAATAAGGTGTAAAGTAATGTGTAAATTTATTAATAAAAAATCTTGTTTTGTGTCCAAACAAGCAAAAATTGGCAAAAATGTTGTAATTTATCCTAATAATACAATACTTGGTAACACTCAAATTGAGGATAATTGCATATTATGGCCTAATAATGTATTGATTGATTGCAGAATTGACCAAAACACACAGATAAAGTCATCTTTTGTTACTCTTAGCACTATTGGTAAAAATTGCACCATAGGGCCTTTTGCAAATTTGAGGGAGCATAATATGGTAGGCAACAATTGTAGAGTAGGTGATTTTGTGGAATTAAAAAATTGTGTGTTAGGTGACGGCACAAAAGCAAGTCACATGTCATACCTCGGAGATGTGGATATTGGCACTAATTGTAACATAGGTGCAGGAGTAATTTTTGCAAACTATGACGGCAAACAAAAACATCATAGTGTTGTGGGTGACAATGTTTTTGTTGGGTGTAATTGTAATATCATTAGTCCAGTTAATATAGCTGACGAGACTTTTATTTGTGCTGGTACAACTCTTACGCAAAATACACAACCAAAAGATTTTGTAATTGGCAGAATGCGTGAAAGTATCAAACAAAGAACCCAAAACATATAAAAATAATATAGACTATGTGATATAAAAATTTGAGTAAGTCAAATTTTTATGTTGCTGTCTTAACACCACAATTAATTGTGGTATCACAGTTTGGATTGGCATCAGTTGCTGTCAAGTATTACTTCGGGCTGGTTGCTGACAACTTTAGATAATACTAACTCATTGGAGGTAAAAAATAGATACCAACGTAATTATACTAGCAGGTGGCAATAGTAGTCGCATGAATTTTAATATAAACAAGATATTTATACCACTTTGTGGTAAACCACTCATCCAACATATAATTGATAATGTGCATAGTATTAATCTAAATAACATTATTGTTGTATGTTCTCAACAAAACATCAATCAATTAAGTATTATGCAGTATGTCAAATACACATGTGTACAACCTGTTGCAAATGGTACTGGCGGTGCAGTATTATGCAGTTTGCGTTTGCTAGACAAGACTAACACCAATACATTAATTATTAATGGCGATGGGCCAATATTATGTAGTGCATTTTTAAAAAAATTTTTAAGTAATTTTGATGCAGATTTGCGTATTTTGACAAATATCAATAGTGTGCATAGTACCAACGGTAGAGTGTTGCGTCAAAAGGACAAAATAATAGGCATTAGGGAGTACAAAGACGCTAGTTTACAAGAAAAAAAGATAACAGAATGCAATGCTGGTGTCTATTTATTTAATACGCAAGCGCTATGTCAAAATATCTCAAAGCTTACGCGAAACAACACGCAGTGTGAGTTGTATTTAACTGATTTGGTGGAAATTTTTTATAAAAATAATTTGAGTATAGATTCTATAGTCATGGAACAAAGTGGTAATTATATCAGTGTCAACACTATGCACGAATTATCAGTACAAAATGTAAAAATGCAAAAAGATATCAAAATGAATTTAATAAAAAACGGTGTTTTATTAATTCACCCAAACAGCACTTATATTGACGCACAAGCGGTGGTTGGTGTGCATAGTACTATATATGGTGGAGTGCATATCTTGGGAAATTCTGTCTTGGGTGAAGAGTGCATAGTACTACCAAATTGTGTCATCCAAAATTCAAATATTCGACCGCATAGCACTGTTCCAGCAGGTACCATATTGATAGATGATGTTTTTTAAAGAGAAAATTTTTGTTATTATCCATTTATACTTGACAAAAAATTGACAAAAATATATATTTTGTTTATTGGAGGTGTCAAGAATGTCAGAAAATGGTGGTTTGGGTGCTGGTGTACAAAAGGTGTTTGATATATTAGCAAAACTCTGTGCCTTTGTGTTAATTGTTGCTTATGTTGTATATGCGATAAATGCAAATTGGACGTTCATTAATAACGATACGGTGTTAAATATTATAAAATACATTATATATTATGGTCCATTAATCATTGTTTCGCTGGTTGCTATAGAGTTTGCAATAAGGCGTAACATTGTAGTGCAAATTTTGATTTACCTTTTGCTTGCTGTTATGATTATTTTTCAATTTTTCCCAGGCACGTGGGATAGTATTATCAATACTATTAACCCTTAGTTTTAACAATCCACTTTGGTGGGTTGTTTTTATTTGACTTTGGTGGGTTGTTTTTCTATAATTTAAATAGGAGTTTAGTATGTCGCTGTTAAAAAATAGATTTAGAGCATATTTTGTTAGCAATTTAATGTTAATGATACTTGCAAACATTTTGTTTGCTTGTGCTTTTTGCGTGTTGTATGTTGGTGACAATTTTACAGCAGACTACTATTATTGGCTAAAGGTTGTAGATATGGCTTGTTACATTTTGATAACAGTAGCACTCTTTTTATCTGCTCTGTTGCTTTCTTTACCAATCAAGCCTAAAAGACAAAAATTGTTTACGCCACTTAACATTCTTGAAATTTTGATTATTATAGTTGCCTTTGTAAATCTCATTTCATTTTACGAAGGAGCAGTGTTTGGAGTTTTGGTTGCAGGTATTGTGGCATTTTGCTTGTCACAATTGGTGTTGGTTTTTATGTATGGCTCGCAAGATGAGGATTTTTTGGAAGTCAGCACAAAGTTAGTTTTTAATGATTTAGATTTTGAAACGTCCAGACCTCAACATAAAAATTATTGTTTTTTGTTTGGTGGAATACTAAATATCATATTATACGTTATTTTATTCACTTGGTACATATTAGATGTTTTGCCAGACTGTGGATTAGGTCAAACTGACACAATTTGGACAACTAGTTTGCTTGCGTGTTTTGTGGGTATTTGTATCGTCCTATCTGTTTTTGGTATGTGTTTTTTTAAGGCTTCTTCGCAAAAAGTCAAATCAGAAAGTTGGGTAATGGTTAGTTTGATTGGCTTGAATATGATTGTATTTTTGGCTTTTGGTATTATTTGTTTTGCTTTGACGAGTATGTGTAATTATATAATATTTATTTGTATTATCTTGGCGCTTACACAAGTATCTAATATCTGTTGGTTAAAAGATTTAATAAATGATAGGCAAATTTTCAAAATAATTGTTAACAGTGCATAGTATTCTTTGTTTGACAATATGAATATTTTTTGATAAAGTTTATACAAATGAGGTGCAATATGAGCGTTTTTTTTACTGACAGTAATTCGGAGTTGTGGTATACAGTGGTCGATGAGTTGGGAATAAAATATATCAGCATGCCATACATGCTGGACGGCAAGGAATATGGTTATGACCTAGGCAAAACTTATGATGCTGATGCGTTTTTTAGCGCGTTACGCAAGGGGGTAAAATCTTCCACGATGTCCCTCAATCCGCAACAATACATAGATATTTTTGAGCCAGTGTTAAAGGATGGGCAAGATATACTATATGTTACCTTTAGTAGTGGTATGAGTGGGACATTTGAGTTTATGCGACAGGCAATAGACACCCTCAAACAAAAGTATCCCGAGCGCACTATTAGGTATGTAGACACTCTCAATATTTCTATGGGTGCAGGTCTCATAGCATATGAGGCGGCAAAGTTGCACAATAGTGGTGCAAGTGACGATGAGGTTATCAAATTTGTTGAGGATTTTCGCAACGAAGTGGCAGTTTATTTTACTGCAAATGACCTTATGTATCTAAAACGCGGTGGTAGATTGTCTGCCACAACTGCAATATTCGGTACAGTGCTGGGCATCAAGCCTGTTTTGTCTGTTTCAAAACAAGGCAAGATTGTTCCCGTAGGTAAGGCAATGGGACGTAAAAAATCACTTAATTACTTACTTGACAGATTCAAACAAGAGGCAGAAAATGTGGCAGACTATCCAATCTCAATTTTACATGCAGATTGTGAGCAAGATGCAAAATATCTAGAGAGTAACATACGTAAGATTGTAGGTGAAGATGCCACAATTTGGGTGCACCCAATAGGTCCTACTGTTAGTGTACATTGTGGACCCGATACAGTTGGCATTATCTTTCATAAAGCAAATAAATGATTTTGTAAAGATTTTTATAATTTATTTAGTTGACAATTAAAAGTTTATATATTAACATAAAGTTATAATCAAAAAAGGAGTAATTTTATGGCAAAAGGAAAGTTAAAAATTGATGCAAAACGTATAGTTAGTGCAATTATCACTATTCTTATGGGTGGCTCGATGATTGGTGCTTACTTTATCCCAGTAGTTTATCAAGAGATATCTACTAGTGCTGGTTCTGTAAATGCTAGTACGGGGTTTAGTTGTGCTAATATTATTACAAATGGTAGTGATGATGGCACTTACACAGCAATTGCAATTCTTGGTCTAATTTCGATGATTTTAGGTTGTTTGTTGATTTTGGGTGCAATTATTAGTGTGTTTACAACGGTTAAAAACCTAGACCTCGTTATGATTTGTGTCGCTGTATTGATTTCAATTTTGGCAATAGTGATGATGATTATGACATTTACAGTTTTAAGTGACAGTGATATACTGGTTGGAACATTGTCAACGAAAATTGGTTTTGGTGTATTTGCATTCTTGATTGCTGGTGTTATTGCGGTTTTGTCCACGATTATGCAAAAAACCAAATAATAAAAAGGCACGAAAGTGCTTTTTTATTTATTGATTTGATTTACAAAAAATTGTATTTATGCTATAATATAACCACTGAATAAGTTGACAGATTCATTTTCTCTTTTAAAAAGTCATTTGTATCTTGTGAGGGTTATTCAAATTTCACAAGGAGGTAGCATAATGCAAGACATCACTCTAACGTGCAAAGATTGTGGCAATGAGTTCGTATGGACTGCTGGTGAGCAAGAGTTTTATCAACAAAAAGGCTTGACTAACCAACCAGTTCGTTGCCCAGAGTGCCGTAAAAAGCGCAAAGCTGCACGTGCAGCTCGTGAAGCATCTGACAACCAACAGGCTTAAGTTTTGAATGCTTGAAGGACGACCGCTATTAGTGGTTGTCTTTTTTTATTGTAAACAAAATATATCTTCTTTGCATAAACTTATGTATACGTAGTTTAGGAGGAGATATGTGTTGTTGTGATAACAATTGGAATAATTGTCGTACTATTAGGTTAATTCCTCGTACGGTTCAAATGGGACCTCGGGGGCCAGCGGGACCTACAGGGCCTACAGGTCCAACGGGCGTAACTGGCTTTATGGGGCCAACAGGTCCAACGGGGGCAACGGGAGCAACTGGACCGACAGGACCAACAGGACCAACAGGAGCAACAGGAGCAACTGGGGCGGATGGATTAGGTTTTTTGAGAATACTAGGTCTAACTAGCCAAACTACCAGTTCAATCAATGTAGGCGAAGATCCTACTTTAACCAATGTTTTGAATACAACATTGTCTAGGGCTATTCTAGATACCACTGGTCAGATTGATTTAATGTCTGGCACATACTTAGTGTTTGTTAGTGGTGTTTTTCACTCTAATAACCAGCAAGGAACGGTTGGAGTGGCTCTGAGGTATGCTGATACCAATGTATTAGTTCCAACTAGTCAATTGTTTGCAAGTGTGACAGAAGATATATCGTATCTTACATTATCTACTGAATTTTTGTTAACAGTTGGATCAAGTGGAGCACGTTTTAAATTAGTTAACACTAGCACAATAGCAACAAGCATAGACCCGTTAAATGTTACTATTGTCTACACAAATAATGCTTAGGGTGTAGAAATGAAGTTATCTGTTTGCATGATTGTTCGTGATGAAGGACTAACAATTAGACGAATTCTGAATATTGTTAGCCAATTTGCTGACGAAATTATTATAGTAGATACTGGTAGTAAGGACAGGACCAAAGATATAGTACACGAATATACAGATAAGGTGTACGATTTTGAGTGGGTACAAGATTTTTCAAGGGCGCGCAATTATTCGTTTTCAAAGGCAACATGTGACTACGTTATGTGGTTGGATGCGGATGATTATATAACACCAAAAAACATTAAAAAAATTAAACAACTCAAGCAAAATTTAAACTTTGATTGCTGTATGTGTAAATATATTTTACCATATTCTACTTTTGCTCATCTAGAATATTATAGAGAACGTATTGTAAGACGCGTCTCACAATTTAAGTGGAAAGGGTTTGTGCATGAAGCAATAACTCCATGTGGGAAAATTGTCTATAGCGATATTGAAATTGAACATCGAAAGATAAAATGTGGTGACCCTAAAAGAAACCTAAAAATATATAGATATCACAAAAAATTAGGTGAAAGTTTTGATGCAAGGAGTGCATACTATTACGCAAAAGAGTTGTATTACACAGGTTTTTATGTGTCCTGCATACGTGCTTTGAATAAATTTTTGCGTTACAAAGATAATTTTGTTCCAAATGTACAAGATGCGATATTATGTAAGGCTAGATGTTTTGATATGATAAATCAAAACAAAAAAAGTATTTCTGTATTGCTAAATTATGCAAAAGATGAGGTCTTGTCGGCTGAAATGTGTTGTGTATTAGGAGATAGTTTTGTGAAACTAAAAAAATATAATCAAGCGATACATTGGTATATTATAGCGTTAAGTTCTAGAGACGATATCCAGTCTGGTGCATTTTGCGATGGTCAATATATGGGGGTCTACCCTTGCTTACAACTTTGTTGCCTATACTATACTCTAGGAGACAGGATAAAATCTGAATATTATCATAAAAAATCAAAAAGATTTTGTCCAAATCATCCGGCAGTAAAATTTAATGAACAGTTCTTTAAGAATTTAAACAAAAAATAATGTATTACAACTTTCTATTAATTTTTTGGTAACTAATGCGTTAGGTTTAAGGCTTCCAAAATAAAACACAAAGCGTTTAATCATTATTTTGCTAATCTCAAAGTAGATGTATTTAGTCTATATATTTGCAAAACATGTAAAAGAGTCCAGTCAAATAGTACTAGATTGTATATATTAGTTTCAAATTTGCTAACTTTTGATAGTTGGCTCTTTTTTTTTTAATTATCCAACTGGTCACAAAATTGTTATAACTAAATCTCTATATTTTAACAAACACAAAAAGAATTTTTATGCTTTTATTATATATTAGTGTCAAGGCTAGCCTTGTTTTTTAAGTAGCGAATATAATGTCTGTTCAAAATGAAACTCATTCATTAGATTTTCTACTTCTTTTAATCTTTCTAATTTTACATTTTGTGGAATATTGGTTTTTTGTGCTCTTATCAATAGATTTTTTGGTGTTGCATCTAGGTCAATAAATTCAAGCAAATCAACTTTGTATCCTTGACTTTCTAATAGGTTGCATCTAACAATGTCTGTAAAAATAGCAGATGCGCGTTCTTTTGCAATACCGTATCTACACAAAATGTTAAGGTTACTGGAGGAAATTTGCTGATTAACTTCGTGTTGGCAACAAGGTACCGAAAAAATCATTTTAGCATTCCATTTTATTGCGTTATACAGTGCATAGTCTGTGGCAGTGTCGCATGCGTGGAGGGTGATAATCATATCAATCTGAAATTCTGGCAAATAGTCTTTGATATCGCCAACATAAAACTTAAGATTTGTGTATCCATATTTTTGAGCCGTTAGATTGCAGTTTTTGATCACGTCTTCTTTTAGGTCAAGTCCAATGATGTTAACATTAATGTTTTTTATAAATTTTAGATAATAATATACGACAAAAGTCAAATAAGATTTACCACAACCAAAATCTACTATATTTAGATTATTCAATTTTGACGAATATATTGCATCGTCTATGATTTCTAAAAATCTGTTGATTTGTCTATATTTGTCACGCATGGAGTTAATGATTTTGCCGTCTGTAGACATAATACCCATATCCACTAGTGGCGGAATAACTTGTCCCTCGTTGAGTATATATTTTTTGCTCGATTGTGTTCGGAGTTTATTTTAATAGCCAAATTTTTATTCTGCTTGGTCAAAAAGATTTTATCTTTTTTGGTTTGCTTTATCATATATTCAGCGTCAGATGTAAAAATATTTGTTTGTCTAAAATATTCAAGATTATCTAGTATTGTGTTTTTTAAGTTGGATTTTGTAAGTTTGCTATTAAAAGATTGCTTTTCGGTTAGAGCAGTAATTAAATAATAAGTTATTTTGTTTTCAATAATGATTTTTTTGTATTTACTTTGTTTTGTACTTTGGCTAAAAATTATCTTTTGAATATCTTGTAGTAAAATATTTTCTAATGATTTTTCTAATTCTTGTAAATTTGTTTGCATAATAACTCCTAAGGTTTTTATCAGTATATATTTTTGATTTAATTTTGTCAAGTGAGATAATATTAATAATGTGCATAGTATTATGTGATGTAGAGCGCATAGTACTTATTTTTGTTGTAATATATCCGTATTTTTATAAAAATTATATGCATAGTACCTAAAAAATGTAGCATAGTACTCATAGATATACTAGTTACATGACTTTTTATTATACATTTATCTTATATTAGTATAGCCCTAAAATATAAAAAAATCTTTGTAAAAATATTGACTTTGAAACTTGTTTGTTATATAATTAATGTATTCTATCCGATAAACATGCGCCATTAGCTCAACTGGATAGAGCGTTGGTCTACGGAACCAAAGGTTACAGGTTCGAGCCCTGTATGGCGCACCAAACAGCAATCAAACGAACCTAAGAGAAAATCAAGGGTTTGTTTTGTTTTTTATTAAACCTTTTAGTGTTAGATATTTGAAATATACGATAATAAATGCTAAAATAATATAAGGAGTGTATGATTTTAAACAAAAAATATGGAAGATTTTACTAAAGACTGTGCAAGTTGGACAAAAGGTAATGTTGCGTTACTTAAATATCATAAAGAGGAATGGTGCAAGGTTTCCCATGATGAGAGATATCTATTTGAAATGCTCTGTCTAGAGGGCGCCAGTGTAGGACTGTCATGGTGGCTTATTATGCGGAAAAGGTCAGAATACAAACGTGCATTTTGTAATTTTGACGTCTCTAAGTGCACTCAACTTACGGATAAAGAGTTAGACGACATTCTAACTAAATATGATATAGTTAAAAATAAGTCTAAGGTATATTCTGTTAGGAGTAATGCGTTGGCGTATATTAATATCCAAAAAGAATTTGGTAGTTTTGATAAATATATTTGGTCGTTTACAAATGGTAGAAGTATTGTTAATCACCCAAAAACAGTGAGCGAGGTGCAGACACAATCAAAACTTTCAAGTGTAATTAGTCAAGAACTCAAAAAGCGTAAAATGAAATATGTTGGCAGTATTATTACATATTCTTATTTGCAGGCTATAGGCATAATAAACGACCATTTGGATAATTGTAAATACAAATACAAAAATTAGTATACTGTATGCGAACAAAATATATTTATAATCTTCAGTCAATAAAAAATATATGGATATGTTTAATCTTGGACATTGGTAGGATTAAGTAAAATGAGGAGTATATCCACAAACAGTTTTGCACTTAGTAACATAATTGTCAAAAACTTACTTGTAGCATCGTGTATTTTTTGGACTAAAAAATATTTAGTAAAATGATAACTAATTTTAATGTTTGGAATGGCAGTATTGAAATTTTTTAAGTTGACCTTTTTATGAGTAAAAAATATTAATTTAACTAAATTATTTTTTTGACAACGATAGTTGATAACTGTTATCTAACAGCTCTAAAATTTTGTCAGTGGGTAAACTGTTATCTAGTTTTATTGTTAGCCAATTATTCTTATTCATATGATAACCTGGGTATATGACTTTATTGTCTATTATGTCATTGATTTTTTCTTTTTGATATCTTAGGTC
>ONVD01000037.1 GCA_900321185.1 uncultured Eubacteriales bacterium | reverse complement strand
GAATCATTGCACTGATTTCTTGTGGTGTGTAAGATTTGTCATCAATCTTGACATGATAGTCACTACCCATTTCACGCTTAATACTACTTACGGTGTGCTCTGGGTTGGCTACTGCTTGACGCTTTGCCATCTGACCTACCAATCTCTCACCATTCTTTGTAAATGCAACAACACTAGGTGTTGTTCTTGCTCCCTCAGCGTTAGGAATAACTACGGGTTCATTACCCTCCATAACGGCTACACAAGAGTTAGTCGTACCTAAATCTATACCTATAATTTTTGACATAATAATATCTCCTTAATGTGTATTAAAAATCTAGGGCGAATTGTCGGCAAATATGTGTTAGATTTTGTCTACCAACACGACCTCTTTTACTTTGGCCCTATACGAATGCAAAATGTATCGTGTCAGTCAAATATTTGCCACTAAAAGTTTATTTTGCGATTTTGACAGTAGCAACTCGCACGACTGTGCCATCACTACTAACAAAACCTTTTGAAATTTCTTGAATTATTGTACCACTGGCAACGTCCGCTTTTTCTTCAGTTGCCAAAACATTGTGGTATTTTGGGTCAAATATTTTGTTCATGGTCTCTATTTGATGTATGCCTAATTCGTTCAATGATTGTACAAACACATTTTCAACCATTTGCAGACCTTTTTTTGTGTTCGGGTCTGTAATCATTTTTAACCCTTCAGTTAATGCATCATAAGCGGGCAACAAAGCTTTGACAGCTTGGTTGATACCGTCTTGTTTACTCTCTTTTGCAATATTTGCATTGCGCTTTCTATAATTATCAAAATCAGATTGTAATTGCTGTGCTATGTGTATATATTGTTGCGTGTTAGCACGCTCTAAGTCTAACTGATGTTTGATATTTTCTAATTCATTTTCTCTTTCCATTAATTGTTCTGCCTGAGCATCCAAATTAATGTCTTGATTATCTAATGAGGTTGCTTCCTCTGCTTTCCCCGCTACCATTTGCTCTTCCACCACAGGAGTAATCTTTCCTGTATTCTGTGTTTGAGCAACATTTTTATCCTGTGTATGGATGTTATTCTGATATTTATGTTGCCAATTTTTGTTATATTTTTTACTCATCATGCTCTCCTTTCTTGCCTTCATCTGGCTCATTGTTTAACAATTTCAGATTGTTAAACTCACCAACTACAAACTTTAGGGCACTCGCAATCTTGGCATAATCCATACGTTGTGGACCAATAATGCCAATACTCGCTGTTGTTTCATCTCCAACAGAATAATCGGCTCGAACCACTGCGCAATCTTGCAAGTCCTTGACTGGAATCTCAGAACCTATCTTAAATGAGACGCCATCATCATTATCCACATCATCTGTAAACAACTCCTCCATTTCATCATGATTGTTGATGGCCTCAATTACAGGTTTTGCCTTAGATAGGTCACTATATTCTGGTGAATCCAAAAGTTTTAATTGCCCTTTAGCACTAAATTTATGCTCACCTATTTGGTCAATTATCCTATTTAGAGAACCAATCAATGCATCAAATATACTTTTGTATTCAGTCAACTCTTTTGACATATTGCCTTTGTAACTACGAATATTCTTGATTAGGTCTGCCACAGTCTGCCCCTCAAATGTCTTTGTCAAAAAGTTGCTTGCATCAATGTAAGTCTGCATTGGCGTTTGATTGCTGGTCTTCATTGAATTATTGATGACCCCACTATTTGTCTCAATCAGTATCAACGCTTGTCCTGTCATCAATGGTATTATCTTGATGTTCTTAATTATCAACTTTTCAAACCCTTTGAGCATAACCACTGTTGGATAATTTGTTGCCTTGGACACAATATCTGCAATGTCATTAATAATGTCACCCAAGTATACCGTCCGTTCATCAAACAAACTCTGTATCTCATTGAGGACATCTTTATCTAGCGGTACATCTTCCATAAGTGAGTTGACAAAATAACGATAACCTTTGCTGGTCGGGACTCGTCCGCCAGAAGTATGCAATTGCTTTAGATACCCCATTGCCTCCAAAGCGTTCAATTCATTACGCAAAGTGGCGGTAGACAGTTCCAATGAGCATTTGTGTTGAATATTACTTGAAGTAATGGGACTGGCTTGCTGGATATAATCTTCTACCGCACTCAAAAGAATTTGAGATTTACGCGGGCTTAATTCATCTTGTTTTTGAGTCACTTTGGCGACCTCCTTATTAGTGTGTTAGCACATGACTCGCTCATTTGTTAGCACTCTTGTCTTAAGTTTGCTAATATTATATAACTAATTATATGCAATGTCAATCAAAAAATCCTACTTTTTTAAAAATTTTTTTAGATTTTTTTATTTTTAAAAAGTCTACTGTCAACTTTTAGACAATAGACTCTTCCTATATATATTATAGTCTCAAAATTATCTGTTCTAGACGTTTGGAAATATTTTCCATTAATTTTTTATCTTGACCCTCTACCAAAACCCGAATAACGCTCTCTGTACCGCTTGGGCGTACAATCAGTCTGCCTTGTGTTCCCAGTTCGTTCGCTAAGTCTGATATTACATTATTTAGCACGTTTGTTTTGAATTTACTTTTTTGTCTTTCACTTACTTTGATGTTAAGTTTCATTGTATCATATACACGCAGATGTTTTAGATACTCTTGAATATCAAAATCTACACTATCTAGTGCCTCAAGTAGCATTAGTCCAGTTAATGCTCCGTCTGATGTAGGGTGTGCGTCACCAAAGATAATATGCCCGCTCTCTTCACCTCCCAGATTACAATCATACTTTTGCATTGCTTCTAACACATTCCTATCACCAACATCACATCTAATAGTCTTTATACCCAGTGCATTCAAGGAGTTTTCGACACCAATATTTGTAAGTACAGTTGTAACAACCCTATTATTTTGTAGTTTGTTTTGCTGTTTTAGATATACCGCAAGTACAAACAAAACAACCTCACCGCTCAAGATTTGTCCGTCTCTTAGCACCACCACCAAGCGGTCAGCATCACCATCAAAAGCAAAACCAAAATCAAATTTATTCCTTACTATTGTTGCAAATCTTTCGGTATTGACACTACCACATTCTCCATTAATGACTCCTTTGTCAAAATCCGTGTTAAAGCATTCACATCTGTTCACCAAAGTTTTAAAAACATATGGTATAATTTTTGACCCTGCACCATTTGCACAGTCCAACGCAAGGCTTAAGTTATTTGGCAAAGTATTGCCTAACTTATTACATAAAAAATCAAGATAAGTATGCACGCATTCAGTGTTACAAACCATTCTTCCAACGTCGTCACCTGGTAAATAGTTGGATGCGTTTTCAAAAATCAAAGACAATTCACGCTCTGCTTCCATGCTTAATTTGATACCATTATTATCAAAAATTTTTATGCCATTATAGTCTGCTGGATTATGACTTGCTGTTATCATTACCCCAAAACCAGAATGAGTATATTTCGTCAAAAAACTTAATGCTGGTGTTGTCACAAGTCCAATATTAAGAACATCAATTCCCATTGACATAACACCCGCTGATAAAGCACAAACCAACATGTCGCTAGATACTCGTGTATCTTTGCCTATAGCAATTTTGGGTTGCACTAATTGTTTTTTTAAAAGTTTGATAGCCAGTGCCTTACCAATAAAAAAGGCGAGATTAGCAGATATTTGCTTGTTAGCAATACCTCTTATCCCGTCTGTACCGAACGTTAAATTCATATTACCTCTATTTAAGACGTAACACAACTATTTATTTTTTTTAGCATATATGCTAGCCTGAGTACCAGCAATTGCGCCATCACTGATTGCTGTGGTAATCTGACGCAAGTTTTTATGCACAATGTCACCCGCTGCATATACACCGCTTAAATTTGTAGCCATGTTTTCGTCAGTTATGATATAACCTTGTGCATCAAGTGTTATCTTACCATCCAACAACTCAGTTTGAGGGCTACGTCCAATAGCAATAAATATACCATCAACATCCATAGTTTCAGTTGCGTTAGTGTTAAGATTACGCAACACAATTTGCTCTAGACGTTCTTTACCTATCAACTTAGAGACAACAAAGCCCATCTTAAAATCAATCAATTCTTTGTATTCTGATTGCTTTTTTAGTAAGCGCTGAATCTCAATATCATCTGCCCTAAATTGCTCACGACGATGAACAATAGTCAGATGACCAACAATATTGGATAGATACATAGCATCCTCTACGGCGCTATTACCACCGCCCACTACTACAACATTCTTACCCTTGTACAACATGCCATCACACACTGCACAATACGAAAGCCCTTTGCCCACAAAGTCTTTTTCGTTGGCTAACCCCAAACTTCGAGATGATGCACCCATAGATAATATGATGCTTGGCGCTCTAAATGTTACACCTTCGGCAACAACTTCTTTAGGGTTTGTGTCAAAATTTATCTTGTCCACAGACAAAAATTGTGTCTCTACACCTAAGTTTGTCATTTGCTCCCACATGTCTTGCCCCAATTTAAAACCATCAATCTGTCCTACACCTGGATAATTTTGAATAGTGCTAGTTAACGCAACCTGTCCACCAGGGCCTTTGCTCTCTAGTACCAAAACTTTCATTCCAGCCCTTACAGCATAAATACCAGCGGTCATTCCCGCTGGCCCAGCACCTATAATAATAACATCGTAATCGTTCATTATAACTCCAAAAAATTAAACTTTTGCTTTTTTTGTGGTAGGCTTGTCATCTTTAGTTGATTTTTTAGAAGACTTTTTAGTAGTAGTATTTGAGTGTTCGTTGGATTGAGTGTTCGTGTCTGCCGTTACATCTGGTGTCTCTTGTTTGGGTTCGATATTAACAACAGTTGCCTCAATAGAGTTCTGAGAAATAAATGTGGTCTTTATCCCTACATATCTCACACGTAGCAAAATAGCATAAACAAGGTATTGTGCACCTATACGATATTCACTTGCATCCTCCACAACACAAAAATCTAGTGCCGTACCACCTGCTTGTTTAAATTTAGCAAGCGTCTCTTTGGAAATTTTTTCAACATTAGCTAATTCATTAATACCAACCAATTTGTTAGGGACAAAAACCAACAACTTTTTACCATCTGCAAGGTTACAAATAGTTGCTAGTGTTGCTTTTTCCATTGTTCCGTATTTTTGCTCTCTTTTATTGTACATAGCCAAAATACCATATGATGTCATAAAAATGCCCACAATAAAGAATATCACACTAAACGCAACAAACATCATATCTAATACCTTAGAGCCTAATTGTCCGCTAATACCCTCAAACAGAATTGCCAAACCTAATGTCACATAACTTATGCCTATATACCATAGCATTCGCTTAGTACTCTCTATAATACTAGTTGCACTTGTGATTGAAGATTGGACAGCACCTTCTGTAGTTTGTTTTAACAATTTGATAACTTTGCCACGTTTGACAAAATACATAATCAAAAAAACGATTGTAATTAATATAAATGCTAATGCAAACATTATGCTAGAATTATATGCCATAATCTTATCCCCTTTTTATATTATACTGTTATGTTAACATATATTTATTTTTTTAGCAAACAGATTTTAAGATTAAAAAAAGAAAAACACAACCAAAATGTTGTGTTTTAATAAATTAACGCTTACTAAATTGTACAGCACGACGAGCTTTGTGAAGACCGTATTTTTTACGCTCTTTCATACGAGGATCACGTGTCAACAATCCAGCGGTTTTTAATAATGCTTTGTTCTCTTCGTTGTATTTTACCAAAGCACGAGCAATTGCGTGACGAATAGCGCCCGCTTGACCACTTAGACCACCACCATTAACATTCACAGTGATGTCAAGTTTGTCAGTGTTGTTCGTCAATACCAAAGGTTGACGAACGATTTGCTTTAAAGACTCAGTACCAAAGTAATTGTCAATATCTTTACCATTAATCACAATCTTGCCTGTACCTTCGGCGATGTGAACACGAGCAACAGAAGTTTTACGACTACCAGTTGCAGGAATTGTGGTATCTTTCTTTACTTTTGCCATAAACTATCTGCCTCCCTTTATCTTTAATGGTTGTGGGTTTTGTGCTTGGTGAACATGACTTTCGCCAGCATAAACGAACAACTTTTTCATCATCTTGCGACCAAGATTGTTCTTTGGCAACATACCCTTAACTGCGTGCTCAACTGCACGTGGGCTGTTTTCTTTCATTAATTTTTTGTATTGTATCTGCTTGTCGCCACCTGGATACAAGGTGTGATAACGTAAATACTTGTCTTCCAACTTATTACCTGTCAAAGCAACTTTGTCTGCATTGATAACAATAACATAGTCACCAGTATCTACATGAGTTGAATAGGTAGGTTTGTTCTTGCCTCTCAATACATAAGCAACTTGACTAGCTAGTCTGCCAAGAGGTATATTAGTTGCATCAATAACCCACCATTTTCTCTCTATCTCTGCCGATTTTGGCATAAATGTTTTCATAGACAAATGTCCTCCAAAATATTTTAAATTCGCCTACAACAAATTTTGCGAGGGGCTAATTCGTTAAACTTAGAAAATAGACTTAATTAGTATATACAAAACCGAGTATCTTGTCAAGAGTTTTATGGTAGATTGTTTCATTTTTTAAGCAAATTCGGCAATAATTGCATTAGATATGTGTTGGTCTAGTACCTTTAAATGATTATCCTCTATTTTAATAAGTTTGAGACCCCTTAATTTTGTTACACTCGTAGCGTATTCTTTCAAAAAATCCGTATCAAAATCCTTGTTAAACTTAATAATATCCAGCCCCTCATCCATACGCAATGCTAACATAATTGTTTCAATCATAGCAGTATAACGCGTCTCTGGCTCTTTGTTTAGCATCCTAAAGTTTGATTTTAGATACACTGATAGATTGTTAGTATTTTGCCAATGTAACCCATGTACAAAACTGTACGCATCTAGTCCCAGCCCTAAATATTGCCCACGCCTCCAATAATTTAGGTTATGTTCTGCCTCAAAACCACTAAATGCAAAGTTGCTTATCTCATATCTATGCATTCCTATATTTGATAATCTCGTCAAAGTTTTGTCATACATCGCATTACACAAGTCATCACTTAGTGGTTGATATACCCCTTGCTTAACTAATTGAGATAGTGGTGTATTTGGCTCTAGGATTAGCCCGTAGGCAGATATGTGTTTTAATGGTAAAGACAATAGCAAATCTAAAGTATCATCTACATCTTTTAAGGTTTGAGTTGGTACACCCAAAATAATATCTGCATTAATATTTTCAAAACCAGTATCACTTGCCATAGTGATAGCATTAACAAAATCTTTTGTTGTATGCGCACGCCCCAAAATCCTCAAAAGACGCGACTTGGTAGACTGCAAACCAACACTTAGTCTATTAATACCAGCACTTTTATAATCCAACAGTTTTTGTCTAGTTAGACTGTTAGGGTTGCTCTCTATTGTAATGCTTATGTTATCTGATATTTTAAAATTTGCTCTTAAACAATCTAATATTTTCAAAATACATTGACTAGGTACAAGACTGGGTGTTCCGCCCCCGATGAAAATTGTTGTTATCTTAGCATAACCAAATATTGTGGCTTTAGTTTGTATCTCTTTACATAGGGCATCTATGTATGCATCTACATACTGTGTAGCATTTGCAAATGAACAAAAATTGCAATATGTGCATTTACTTATACAAAATGGAATGTGAATGTATATAGACATTTCGTCATTATATGGTTTAACACCATACGATAATATATCTTTTGTGGTCATAGCTCACCTAGTCTATCTTTAGAATAGATATAAAGGCATCACTAGGCACTTGCACACTTCCAAGTGTTCGCATACGCTTTTTACCTGCTTTTTGTTTTTCCAAAAGTTTACGCTTACGTGTTACATCTCCGCCATAGCATTTACTTAATACATCTTTTCTATATGCTTTGATAGTCTCTCTAGCTATTACCTTACCACCAATAGCCGCCTGTACTGGTATCTCAAACATTTGCCTTGGGATAACTTCTTTTAGTTTTTCCGTTATTGCACGTCCTCTTTCCATAGCTTCGCTCTCTGGGATAATGAGAGATAACGCATCACAAGGCTCACCTTTTAATAAAAAATCTAGTTTAACAAGTTTGGATGTCCTATAATCTAGCATTTCATAATCCATACTAGCATATCCTTTAGTTCGTGACTTTAGGCTATCAAAAAAGTCATACACAATTTCGTTTAAGGGTATCACATAATCAAGTCTTGCACGCGTTGGGTCTATGTATTGCACATCCTTTTGCTCTCCGCGTCTTTGCTGACACAAATCCATAATAGACCCCAAGTACTCTGGTGGCGAAAATATATGTAAATCTACATATGGCTCTTGCATATACCTAATGGTAGATGGGTCTGGCAAATTAGACGGGTTGCTAATATTCAATACTTGTCCATTATTTAAGAACACTTTGTAGTTTACGCTTGGTGCTGTAGTGATAATATCCAAGTTAAATTCACGTTCGAGTCTTTCTTGAACGATATCCATATGTAATAGACCCAAAAATCCACAACGAAAACCAAAACCTAATGCTGTGGAGTTTTCTTGCGTAAACTCTAATGCACTGTCATTTAATTTTAGTCTTTCGAGCGAATCTTTTAACTCTCCATATTTACTACCATCTACTGGGTATATACCACTATAAACCATTGGCTGTATATGCTTGTATCCAGCCAAAGGCTCGAGCGCTGGATTGTCTAAGTTGGTAATTGTATCACCAACACTAGCATCATTTATTTTTTTGATACTGGCAGCAATATATCCCACTTCGCCAGCGGTCAATTGTTCACAAGGACTTGGCTTTGGCACAAAGTAGCCAACCTCGGTCACTTCAAAGTCTCCACCTGTTTGCATAAAGTGAATCTTGTCCCCAACCTTAACACTACCATCAAACACCCTTACCAAACATATTGCGCCCTTAAAATTATCATAATAACTATCAAACACAAGGCATTTTAAAGGAGCGTTAATATCACCATTTGGGCACGGTATATCACAAACAATGGTGTCTAACACGTCAGTTATGTTAATGCCATTCTTTGCACTAATACAAGGAGCATACTTTGCAGGAATCTTTAAGATGTCCTCTATCTCTTGCTTTGCCCTCTGTGTATCTGCACCTCCCAAGTCAATTTTATTGATAACCGGAATAATCTTTAATCCGTTCTCTTGGGCTAAGTGGGCGTTAGCAATTGTTTGCGCTTGTACACCTTGTGTAGCATCTACTATTAAAATAGCACCTTCACATGCCTTTAAACTACGACTCACTTCGTACGTAAAGTCCACATGCCCAGGAGTATCTATAAGGTTAAGGATATACTCTTCGTCACCAAACTTGTATTTCATACGTGTAGGTGCAAGTTTGATAGTTATGCCACGCTCACGTTCCAACTCCATATTGTCCAGTAGTTGCTCTGATATATCGCGTTTGGCAAGAGTGCCAGTTTGCTCAATCAATCTATCTGCTAGTGTACTTTTGCCGTGGTCTATATGTGCAACAATACAAAAGTTGCGAATGTATTTTTGTCTGTCTATCATATAATTCTCCTAAACATAATATTATAACAAAACTAGTATACAAAAAGCAATAATATTTTAATATTTTATCAAAAATCAATTTATTTTAGTAGTCAAAAATTATATAATTTGGTAAAATGTTACTATAATATTAATGAGGTATGTATTATGGATATTTTTAAAAGTTGGATAGTCGAACAGCCTATTGCTCACCGCGGTTTTTTTGATTATGACAACGCCCCCGAAAACTCCCTAAATGCCTTTCGTCGCGCTATTGAGCATAACTACGCAGTAGAACTCGATGTCCAAATTATTTCTGATGGCACCCCTGTGGTTTTTCATGATGATGAGTTATCTAGACTAACACACAAAGATGGCTATGTCAAAAATCTCAAGACCGAAGACCTTAATCAATACAATCTTGGCAAATCAGACCAAACAATACCGACACTAAAACAAGTGTTAGAGACAATTAATGGCCGTACACCTATCTTACTAGAAATCAAAAATGGAGCTCTCAAGCCCCAAGACGATTGTCAAAAAATATATGATGTCATCAAAGACTATACTGGCGAAATTGCCATTCAATCATTCAACCCATACGCGCTCGAATGGTTTGTCAATAATGCACCCAAATATCCACGAGGTTTGTTGGCTTCACGTTGGAGAAAGAAAAACCGAGACGTCGAGCCAGACCAACCAAAGAGTTTTTTTGTACGTTACTCAACTGGACATTTATTACTATTTAAACACGCCAAACCTAATTTTTTGAATTATGAGATAAGGGATTTGCCTAATAGATTTGTTCGCAAACACAAAGATATCCCTCTACTTTGTTGGGTGGCATACAATCAAGAAGAATACACCAATGCTATGAAAAAAGCAGACAACATTGTATTCCAAGATTTTGAGCCAAAGATATAAAATAAAAAGGATAATGTAGCTTACATTATCTTTTTTCGTTAGATTATTGCTTCAGCAAAGGCTTTTGCATCAAACTCTTCCAAATCATCAACATGCTCACCTGTACCCAAAAATAACACAGGTTTGTGTTTTTCTTGAGCAATTGGCAAGACTATTCCACCTTTTGCTGTACCATCAATCTTGGTAAGAATAATACCATCTATGTTAACAGCCTCATCAAACAACTCTACTTGCGTTAAAGCATTTTGCCCTGTTGTAGCATCTATAACTAAAACCTTTTGGTAGTTGGCATCTGGAAAATTGTTGGAGACAACCTTACTAATTTTTGTTAACTCATTCATCAGATTAACCTTGTTTTGTAGACGTCCAGCAGTGTCTACAATGATTACATCATTGCCTTTTGCCTTGGCGCTCTTTATTCCATCAAATACTACAGATGCCGGGTCCGAACCCTCCTTGTTACGCATTATCTTGACATCGTTGCGGTTCGCCCACTGTGTTAATTGCTCTCCAGCGGCAGCACGGAAAGTATCGCCAGCAATTAGTAAAATATTATGTCCTCTCTCTTTGTAGTAGTGTGCGAGTTTACCTATGGTGGTTGTCTTGCCAACACCATTTACTCCTACAATCAAATAGACAATAGGATAAGTTATTTCGGGCTTAGGTGTTTCGGTCAAAATCTCAGCAATAATCCCCCTTAATGCCTGTTTAACGTCGTCTTGAGTGCGCAATTTCGTTTTGTTGGTACATTCACGCAAGCGTGTCACAATCTCCTCTGATGTAGCAACCCCCACATCACTAGATATCAAAATCTCCTCTAATTCATCAAAAAACTCATCGTCCAGTGCCCCATGCGAAAACAGACTGGTCATTTTGTTTGCCCATGCAGTCTTTGTCTTTTTGAATACTTCTTTTATTTTGCTAAACAATCCCATACAAAATACTCCTTTTAAGTTTAAGCAATTATTCACATAAAAACGCAATTAGTCAAGTAAAAACATTTGAATAACTAGAATTAAACAAAACAAAAAGGATACCCCCTCCTACATCTTTGTTATCCTTTTGTTAACTTTGTGTAATATTAGCAATCGCTTCGCTAAGTTTTACTGAAACAATCTTTGTAACACCCTTATTTTCCATAGTTACACCGTATAATGCATCAGTTGCCTCCATTGTCGGTTTACGGTGAGTAATCACTATAAACTGTGTATCCCCAGCAAACCTATGCAAATATTTCGCAAAACGCTCAGCATTTGCATCATCTAGCGCTGCATCAATCTCATCTAGCAGACAAAATGGCATTGGTCTAATCTTTAAAATTGCAAACAAGATAGCAATAGCCGTTAATGTTTGTTCTCCACCTGAGAGTGACATAAGCTTAACGTTGGCACTCTTTCCTGGTGGCTCTGCATAGATGTCTACACCTGCAGTCAATGGGTCATCTGTAGTCAACACCAGTTTTGCATTACCGCCCCCAAAGAGATCCCTAAATACTTTAGAAAAGTTTGTGTTTATCTTGTCAAAAGCCTCTACAAACTGCTCTGACATTTTTGATGACAAGTCTTTGATAGTATTTAGTATATCTTGTTCTGCTTTTAATAAATCCTCCATTTGAGTATTGTAATCAGCGTATCTAGCCTCCAATTCTTGACTTTCTTGTATTGCGTTTACATTAACATAACCTAGTTTACTTATTTCTCGTTTTAACTCATTAACTTTGACCATACCTTGATGATAATCATAATCGGCAATGCGATAACTCTGTGCAGTCAAATATGTCAACTCATAGTCTTCCAAAATCTTTTGTTGCATTGTATCTATATTGATATCTATTTGTTCTAGTTTGGTTTGTTGCTGGAATAACTTTTCTTTTGCTTTACTAAGTTCGTTAGATAACCTATCACGCTCTGCACCAATCTTTTCGATAGCGTCATGCAAGGCATTCTTGGCTTCCTCTAACTTGCTGATTTCGTTTTGAACATCATTAAGTGCATTCTGTTGTTTCTCTGTCTCTTGAGTATCTTGACTATATTGACTCAATTGCATTGCTGTTTCCATAGTCTTAGTCGACTTGGCTAACATGCTAGACGTCTCATCCATATCTTGATTAATTTGTTCTTGTTCACTTAGCAAACGTTTTATCTCAGCATCAATAGCAGATATTTCACCTTCTAGAGTTGCAATGTTGACTTTAAACTCAGTTAATTGATTAGATAAGTTATCCCTTTCATTACGTAAGGCATCAAACCTTGTAGCCGATTGCCCATCAGTGTTTTGTAGCAAACTAGTGCTATCTACACTTTGTGCAGTCTTAAGTTTGGAACTTAACAATTCAATCTTTGTTGATATTCTAGTGTTTTCTTCATTCAAGTCTCTCAGAGCGGTATCATAGTTTTCACTATTTTCGCTAGCAAACTTGTATGCTTCATCTTTTTGAGCAAACTCAACTTCACAATTGTGTAGTGATTTTGTATTAGCCTCAATTTGCTTGTTAAGATTGTCTATCATGGTTACGAACTTTTGGATATCAGCCTTAGTCTTGACAATTTGTGTAGACACAGACGAAATTTCACGCCCAATATCTTCTATCTCTCGGTCACGTGATAATAAGTTGTTTAACGCAGTCTTTTTACTACCTCCAGTGATAGAGCCTGCTGGATTAATTATATCTCCGTCGAGTGTAACTATCTTAAACCCAAAATGACTGTCATTGGCAAGTTTTATCGCTGTTTCCATATTATCTACGACAACTGTGTTACCCAGCAAACCTGACATCACTTGGTCTAACGCTTTATCATATTGTATCAAGTTGTTAGCAATACCTAGTACACCGCTAGAATGTAGCAAGTGTTCAAAACTAGGATTTATGTACCTTGGTTTTATGCTATTGATAGGCAAAAACGTTGCACGTCCATAACTATGTGATTTAAGATAAGCAACCAGCCTTTTAGCCTCTTGCTCATTGTGGGTCACAATATTTTGTACATTTGAACCCAAAGACATCTCAATAGCCGTCTCCAAATTTTGTGGAACTTTGATAAGCTCGGCTACAACACCAACAATCTGAGACTTTAACTCTGGGTTTTTGTCTGCATCTACCAATAATTTACGTACAGTTCCACTAAATCCCTCATACTCAGTCTGCATTTCCTTTAACATGTTTAACCTTGCTTGCAGTGAACTTTGTTTGTTTTGTTGCTCAAACAATGCTTGATTAAGCGCCTTATAGTCAGCCTCAACATGTTCTAGACTAGACCTAAGCGCATCCAACTCTTGGCTAATCTTCTTTTTGAGTGCTTCTGACTCATCTTTGGCTGATTTTGCCTCAGTCTCTTGTGACTTGGCACTATCATACCTCTGAGTTGTTTCGTCAATTTGTTTTAGTACCTCTGTCTGTCGTTCGTTTAATGCGCCAAGTTCGGTATTAAGACTAGAAATATTTGCTTTGACATCTGACATTTTGTTAAGTTTGTCACTAAGGTCTTTTTGACTACTGCTAACCAAATCTTCACTTTTGTTTAACTCTGCAACAATCTCAACATATACTTTTTGAACTTCATCCGCCTTAGTGCGTAAATTAGTGAGTTCTGACAATTTTTTAGATTTTTCAGTTTGTCTTTCACTAAGTTGCATACTAAGTTGTTCGAACTCTGCTTTTTGGTCTTTAAGGTCTTGCTGTAATTTTTCGGACTCTTTACGCATGTAATCTAGTTTGGTTTGTGCTAACTCTACGTCACCTTTTTTCTTTTGCAAACTAACAGACAATTCTATCGCTTTGTTGTGCAATTGTTGGATTTGCGCATCAATGGATTTTATATTTTCAAGCGAATTATTACTCTGGTCAATGATTGATTGGACTTGTTGCTGTTTTGTTGCCACTTGTTGCTCTAGTCCCTCAATCTGAGTCTTAATCTCCTGTTTGTTAAACTCTGCATTATCGTAACAATAGAGATAATTGTTTATCTCGTATGACTTAAGTTCATCACGCAAAGACAAATATTTTTTGGCAGTTTCTGCTTGTTCTCGCAGTGGACCAATACGGTTTTCCACTTCGTGATATATATCTTGCAATCTAACAATATTTTCACGTGTGTTGGCAAGTTTACGCTCCGACTCAATCTTGCGCTCTTTGTATTTTGCAATACCGGCGGCCTCTTCGAATATCTCACGACGGTCTTCAGGCTTACTATTAAGAATGCGCGAAACTTTACCTTGACCAATGATACTATAACCATCTCCGCCGACACCGAGGTCATGCAAATGCCCAACTATGTCTCTACGCAAACATGGGGCGCGGTTTAGCAAATATTCACTTTCACCCGAACGAAATAACTTTCGACTAATGACTACTTCGTCATAGTCGAGGTCAAATTTTCTATCCGTATTATCAAAAACAAGTGATACTTCGCAGTAAGACAACGCTTTACGCCCCTCAGCACCCTTAAAGATAACATCTTGCATGTTGTCTCCACGCAACTGCTTGGCACTTTGTTCACCTAGTACCCAACGCACCGCATCACCGATATTACTTTTACCACAGCCATTAGGACCAACAATGCCCGTTATGCCCTTGCCAAAAACTATGTTAGTAAAATCAGCAAAAGACTTAAATCCTGTGATTTCCACTCGTTTTAACACTTGTAAATCTCCTGTTTTCGTTAATTTAATCTACTTGATTACTTGTAGTCGATTGAACCTGCTCAACTGGTGTTTGCTCTAGAGTCTGCTCATTAGACTCATCAGATTTAAAGTTGGACAATGCCTCACCTAATCTATCTAATAAATGATTTTGTGCAAACCCCATGACTTGCTCAATGGCTGACACTATCTGTTTTGCTTTTGACGAACCATGAGCCTTGACTACAAGTTGCTTGGTACCAAGCAATGGCGAACCACCATACTGCTCGTAATCAAACTTTTTAAGTTGTGCTTTTAATGATTTTTTGAGGAGTAATGCGCCCATTTTTGATTTGAATGATGATAACATAGCCCCCTTCATAGCACCTAACAACATTTTTGCAGAGCCTTCCATACCTTTTAGCAATATATTGCCACCAAAACCATCAGTAACAATAACGTCATAATCACCTGACAAAGCGTCTCTAGCCTCCATATTGCCAACAAAGTTTATGTCCATTTTTTGTAACATTGGATAAGTCTCTAGCACTAGTTGATTGCCTTTTGCACTTTCCACACCAACACTAAGTAAAGCCACTCGCGGAGTCTCTATACCAAACATTGTCTTCATAAACGTACTGCCCATTAATGCAAAATGGCACAAGTTGATAGGTTTGCAGTCCATATTAGCACCACAATCAATGAGCAAAACTCGTCCACCATTTTGGGTTGGTAACAATGGTGCTAATGCAGGTCTAGATACGTGTTGTAATCTGCCAAGTTTTAACACCGCACCACTAAGCACCGCACCAGTAGAGCCAGCCGAAACCATACCATCAAACTCACCTGTTTTAAGTTTGTCCAATGCTACTACTAGCGAACTATCCTTTTTGGTACGTATTGCATTTACGGGTGCCTCATCACAATCAATAACTTCGGTTGCGGGTATAATGGTCAAACGTTCATGGTCATAGGACTTTTCAGCCAACAAAGATTCAATCTTATCTTGTTTGCCAACAAGCGTAATTTGTAACGTAGGATGTTTATAAAGTGCAACCAAAACACCTTTTACAATCTCATCTGGAGCGTTATCGCCACCAAAAGCATCAACTAAAATATTCATAAAATACTCCAATAAAAATAAAATTTTAAATATTATAGCAAATTATGGAAATTTAAGCAAATAAAATAGCCTAAAAACTCACCCGAAAGCCAAAAATAGCCTTAAAATAGGCATTTTTAAGTACTTTTTAGATTAAAACGCAACAAAAATTGCATAATAATAAATATGGACAAGGTTTTTAATATCGCTAGTTATATTATTTTAATTGTGATTATTTTGGCGGGTTGGATATATACACTTAATTATCTATTGCCTTATTCATACAAAAGTTATATCATGCAATATGCTAGAGCGTATGAACTAGACCCTAGTTTAGTTTGTGCAGTTATAAATACTGAAAGTAGGTTCAAACAAAACGCCAAATCTAGCGCGGGGGCGGTTGGACTCATGCAACTTATGCCATCAACAGCAAACGAATTAGCAAAAAAATTAAACATTGATAATTATGATTTGTATGATGCAAAAACTAACATTCAACTTGGTTGCTATTACCTTAGTCAACTTATCAATCAGTATGCAGTACTACAAACCGCTTTGTGTGCATACAATGCAGGTCCAAACACTGTCAATCAATGGTTAAATGATACAAAATATTCAGTAGACAAACAGACTTTAACCCACATACCATACAAGGAAACTGCCAACTATATTCGTAAAGTGGATATTTTTAGAACATTTTACACAAATATTTATAACCCATAAAAAAACATTTGACATCAAAAATTTATTCTAGTAAACTTTGTTTAAAAGGAGTGTAAAATGACAAAAATATTTATTGACGCATATGCTGACTGCAATGAGTCCGAAGCCACCAAAAACAGCATTATTATTGCACCAAGTAAATTAAAAATAGGCAAAAAGACATATCTTAAAAACGACGATATCAAACTGAGTGAAAGCGAGATTATCAAAAAAATACAAGCCGAGCAATGCCAAATTATCCCACTTACTATTGAGGAGTGGGTAAACTTTTTTAAGCCATACCTACAACAAGGTGACGATGTTGTATTCTTTACTATTTCTCAATATTTGTTGTCTGATGGTGGTGAGGATTTGCGTAGTGCTTTTTGCATGCTTAACGACGACTTCCCTGAACGTAAATGCGTACTAGTAGACACACTTACAGTCAGTCGTGGTACTAGTGAAATTGCAATAATGACTAGCATGTTGCACAAAACTGAGCCAAATCTAGATAAAGTTTTGGAGTTCGCTCACACTTTGATTGGTCGTTACATAACAGTACTGACTATAGATGACGTAGAGTCATTAAAACATACACCTATATTCAAAAAAGTTTCCAAAAACTTTGCTGGCGCTACTGTTAACCTAAAACCTATTATTAGCATTAATCCTGATGGTAGTATCAATATCGTCGACAGAGTGCGTGGTTTCAAAACTGCCACCAACAAAATTTACTCTATTGTCGCACAAAATGGTGAAAATATGGCAGACTACACATTCTCAGTCGTCAACTATGGTGCACAAGAAGAGGCAGACAAACTATTTGCTAAGTTCGCTACTCAGGTTGAGCCGAACGAAATTCGCAACTTGCCACTCAGTGCTTACAATGCCACAAATGTTGGTGGCAAAGTTGTAGGAATCACTTTCCATGCAAAAAAATTTGACCGCTAAAAAGTAAGGAGATAATATGAGAATAACACAAATTGTATGTACATTAGGACCAGCAAGTGATGACCAATCTGTACTAAAAAAAATGTGTGATGCAGGTATGAATATTGCTAGACTCAATATGAGTCACGGCACTCAAGAGACACATCAAACGATAATTGACAAACTGCCCACCCTAAGGAAAAAGCACAATTTAAAACTAATGATAGACACAAAAGGACCAGAGATTCGCATAGGTACTTTTGCAGATGGCTCTGTAATGTTGGAAACTGGTCAACAATTTATCTTAACTACAAAAAATGTCGAAGGCAATAAAGATATTGTCTCTTTACAATACAAACCCCTTGTTACTCAAGTTAAGCCTGGTGACAAAATTTATGCCAACAACGGTATGATAGTCTTGAATGTCCTAAAAACTACCAAAACAGATATCACAACAAAAGTAGAGTTTGGTGGTAAACTGTCCAACAAAAAGAGCCTAAATATCCCTAACGTTGCGCCAAAAGGTCCTTATTTGTCCGAAGCAGACAAGAGTGATTTGTTGTTTGCTATTAAGAACAACGCAGATTATATAGCTCTATCTTTTGTTAGTAACGCTCAAAACGTCAAAGATGCACGTGCTTTTTTGGATAAAAATGGTGGCAATAACATTAAATTAATTTCAAAAATTGAAAATCACCAAGGGGTCATCAACGCTGAAAGTATACTAGATGTTAGTGACGGATTAATGGTTGCCCGTGGTGACTTGGGCGTCGAAATTCCGCTAGAAAAAATCCCACCAGTTCAAAAAAAATTAATCTCATTGTGTAACGCAAAGCGCAAGTTTGTCATTGTTGCGACCGAAATGCTGGAGAGTATGACCAACTCCACTCGTCCAACCCGTGCCGAAGTAAACGACGTAGCAACTGCAATTTACGAAGAAGCCAACGCCACAATGCTAAGTGGTGAAACGGCATCTGGCATCAACCCAGTACTTGTCGTCCAAACAATGGCAAAAATAATTGACGAAATAGAAAAATACGTCTACTCTACTAATATAGATAATTAAACCAAAACCAATGTTTTAAAAAATATATTAGCCTATTGTGTCAATAAATACAAACCAAGAACTAACGAAATAAAAAGAATCTAACAGCTTTGTATGTTAGATTCTTTTTGTATTTGGTACTAATTTTACTTTATCGTATTCAACTTGTTTGAGCGTCAACCCCTTGGCTTGAGCTGTTTTGCCCGCCTTTGTCCTATCGCACTGTTTGATAATTTGTGGGATATCTTTTGATTCAATCAGTCCACAGCCTACATCAATGAGTGTACCAGCAATAATACGCACCATGTTGTACAAAAAGCCATTGCCGGTTACACTTAATCTATATTTACTCTCACCCAAGTCATCTAGCGTAATTGCATAAATCGTGCGTACAGTCGTCTTTGTTTGCCGTCCTGTACTACAAAAGCTCTGAAAATCATGCGTACCTAAAAAATATTTACACGCATGTCTTGCTTTTTTAAAACAAAAATCTGTACGTACTCTAGCAAAGGTAGCATCTAGCAAAGGTAAATCTTGGTCTGATGCATAAAACTGATATTGATAAGTTTTTTTGGTGACATCAAAGCGCGCATTAAAATCATCACTCACTTGCTGACTCTTTAGTACTCTAATGTCTGCTGGTAAAAAACGATTGAGAATATAGGCTATTTTGTCTGGTGCAATGCGTGTATTCGTATCAAAATGGGCACATTGTGCCCATGCATGCACACCTGCATCGGTACGACCACTAACAAAAGTTTCGCATTGTTCACCTAGTGCTTTTTGGATTGCCTGCTCTAGACATCCTTGCACAGTTATTTTGCCTGGTTGAATCTGCCAACCATGGTAATTGGTACCTAAGTATTGAATAGTCAATAATACTCTCATTACAAACTCCCCTTATATGCCAAATATAACATAATTTGGATAAAATTGCTATCAAATAATAGTTGTAATTATGATTTTTTTTGTTTGACTATAAAGGCAATCAAGTATATACTTTTTTATATTGGAGGTAACAAAAGTGAAAAAAATAACAATAGACGGGAACACAGCATGTGCAATGTCAATGTACGCAACCAACGAAGTTGCAATCATTTACCCTATTACACCATCTAGCCCAATGGCGGAGGCTTGTGATGAATGGGCGTCTAGTGGCAAAAAGAACATTTTTGACACTACCATGAAAGTTGTAGAAATGCAAAGTGAAGGTGGCGCAAGTGGTGCCTTGCATGGCAGTCTTGTTGCAGGTAGTTTGACCACGACCTTTACTGCTAGTCAAGGTTTGCTGTTAATGATTCCTAATATGTACAAAATTGCTGGCGAATTATTACCTTGCGTAATAAACGTCTCTGCTAGAGCATTAGCAACGCATGCGCTATCAATCTTTGGTGACCAAAGCGATGTGATGGCATGTAGACAAACAGGTTTTGCGATGCTGTGTAGCAACAACGTGCAAGAGGCTCATGATTTTGCCACAATTGCCATGATGGCGACTCTTAAGAGCAGTGTGCCTTTTTTACATTTTTTTGACGGCTTTAGAACTTCTCATGAGATAAACAATATCGAAGTATTGGAGAACGAAGATATTCATTCTCTTATGCCTTTAGACAAAATCAAAGAGTTTAAGGCACGTGCTATGTCACCAAATTATCCCAACCAGCGTGGTACATCGCAAAACCCAGATGTATTCTTTCAAAACCGCGAAGCCAATGAGCCATATTATCGTGCAGTGTTAGATATAATTAAAGAATGTATGGCAAAATATGCTGTCGTCAGCAATCGTCATTATGCGCCTTACGAATACGTTGGGGCTAAGGATGCAACAAAAGTAGTCGTTGTTATGGGTAGTGCAAGTGAAACTCTCGAAAGCGTAGTAAAGTACTTAAACAAAAACGCCAACGAAAGAGTCGGTGTCCTAAAAGTAAGGCTTTATCGCCCATTTTTTGCACATGAATTTTGTAAAGCGTTACCAAAAACGACACAATTTGTAACTGTACTAGATAGAACAAAAGAAAGTGGACAAGATGCACCACTATATCTAGATGTGGTCAATGCTCTCAATCTCGAAAAACGTCTAAACAATATCATAGTATTAGGAGGAAGATATGGACTAGGTGGCAAAGACTTTACTCCAAGTGATGCTATTGCAGTATTCCAAAATTGCAAGAAGAATGGTAAAAACCACTTTACAGTTGGTATAACAGATGATTTATGCAATACAAATCTAGTCACTACCCCATTTTTACTCAATAACAACTTAAAGGAATGTATGTTTTACGGCCTTGGCAGTGACGGAACAGTCAGTGCTAACAAAAATAGTATCAAAATCATTGGTGACAACACCAACCTTAACGCACAAGGATATTTTGTATATGACAGTAAAAAAAGCGGAAGTGTCACCATCAGTCATTTGCGTTTCGGCAAATCTAAGATTCAAGCACCTTATGAGATATCCAACGCAGACTTTATTGCTTGCCACAATCAACGTTTTGTAGGTAAATATGACATTCTCAAAAAGATAAAAAATGGTGGGACGTTTTTACTTAATACAAATTGGTCAAATGACGAACTAAAAACTCGTTTACCACAAGATATGATAAAGACAATCTTAGACAAACACATCAGATTCTTTATAATTGATGCAGACGATATAGCTAGACAAATAGGATTGAAAGGCAAAATCAACACCATAATGCAATCTGCATTCTTCAAGCTTACAAACATTATGCCTTATAAAAATGCTGTAGAAGCAATGAAAATTGCAGCCAAAAAATCGTACGGCAAAGCTGGAGATGCAGTCGTTCAACAAAACTATGATGCAATAGACTTTGGTGGACAAAATATTAAGCAAATAAAAGTAGATACATCTTGGTTGAATAATGACCTATCGACAACCAAAGAAAGTAGCATAAAGAATGACTTTGCCAAAAACATAATGGAACCGATTGCACATCTAGACGGCAATAGTTTGCCAACCAGTGCTTTTGACCCTCGTGGCATTATCCCAAGCGGGACTGCCAAATTCGAAAAACGTGGTATTGCACCAGCAATCCCTGAATGGATAGAAAGTAACTGTATACAGTGCAATATGTGTAGCACTATATGCCCACATGGTGCAATCAAGGCGGTAATTGTAGATAAAGGTACACCTACACCAAAGGGGTTTGTGACGGTAGTAGCTAAGGGGTTTGAGAACAAAGAGTACCGTATACAAATTAGCCCATTAGATTGTACTGGTTGTGGTTGTTGCGTCAATGTCTGCCCTGCTCTAAACAAAGCCCTCAAAATGAGTGATTCATTTACTCAAATACAACAACAAGCCAAAAACTATGAGTGGGCAGAAAAACACGAAAACGACCACGCCGTAGTCGACAAATCTAACTTTAAAGGTCTACAATTTGCACCATGTCACTTTCAGTTTAGTGGCGCTTGTGCTGGTTGTGGTGAAACTGCATATATCAAAATGGCAACACAACTATTTGGCGACTCTATGATAATTGCCAACGCAACAGGCTGTAGCAGTATCTATGCTGGCTCTTACCCTGCTTGCCCATACGTCGCAGACAAGGACGGCAGAGGTCCTGCCTGGGCAAATAGTTTATTTGAAGACAATGCCGAATTTGGTCTTGGCATGCGAGTCGCCTTGGATGCTCGTGCTCAGTATATGCGCACACTCGTAGAAAAAGCAATATCACAAAAATCCACCAACTCTCCCCTTCTTAAACAATGGTTGACCCAAACACAAGACTTAGATAACTCCAAAGTGCTAGCGGACAAGTTATTAAGCGAACTAAAAATTGAACACAAAACCGCAAAGCCTCCACTCAAAAACACCTTAAAAGAGATATTAAACGACTCAGATTCATTGTACCAAAAAACAGTTTGGATAATCGGTGGTGACGGCTGGGCATATGATATCGGTTATGGTGGACTAGACCATGTGCTTGCTAGTGGCCAAGATGTCAACATTTTGGTGCTTGACAGTCAAGTTTATAGTAACACCGGTGGACAATCTAGTAAAGCTACCCCTGCTGGTGCTATTGCAAAATTTGCCGACAGTGGCAAAAAGACAGCCAAAAAATCTCTAGCAATGATGGCTCTTAATTATGACAACGTGTTTGTGGCACAAATTAGTCTTGGTGCAAACATTAACCAAGCACTACAAGCATTCCGTCAAGCGCAAGCACATCACGGACCATCAATCATTGTAGCATACTCACCTTGCATAAACCACGGCGTAGACATGTCCAACACCTACAAAAACGAACGTGAGGCAGTGCAATGCGGTTATTGGCATATTTTCCACTACTCACCAGAAGAACAAAAACTTTATCTAGATGCGCCAAAGCCAACAGGGGATTACTTTGCTTTTGTCAAATCTCAACGAAGATTTGCAAATCTATACAAAAAGGACCCAGAACACGCAGATGATTTGTTAAACAAATCCAAACAAGATAGTGAAAAACTTTATGAAAAGCTAGAAAAACTTGCTCAAGTTGAATAAATATTATACATAAAAAAACAAGTACACCAAAATAGTGTACTTGTTTTTTTAACGTTTGTTTTGCCCATCTTGTGTGTTATCATCCAAAACATTATCTTCGTCTTGAATTAAATATTCGTCATCAATTGGGATTGTAATATTTGCATTCAAACTGCCACCTATAAACAAGTTGCGTACGGTTGCGGTAGTATTGTCTGCAAACAAATTGAGTTCGGTATCACTAGACAACTTGTGTCCAAGTCCGTTGAATGTACCTACAAATTTGTAAGTATCGTTGCCTATTCCTACCCATTGCGCATCTTCCAAACCCGAAAGGTTAAGGTCACAATCTAGATAGAATGTAATACCACTAAATGTAATACCACCATTGACAATATTTTGTAACCATACAAGTTTTGCCAAATGTCCAATATGAACTTCGGTACTACCAGTGTAAGCATACACTGCAAACAAATGAATGGCTTTGTTAACTACAAATGTGTAATTTGCTTCACCAGACAATTTTGTTGCATTGTCGACATTCGTAATATAGTCATCATATTCATACCAGCCTACAAACGTGAACTGAGCATCGTTTGTCTCAGTGCTTACGGAGATTGTCTCACCATAGGCAATACTATCTGTAGCGCCAGTAACTATGGCAGTATTTAAGTTGGAACTTACTATAATCTTTACAGGTGCATGCCAAATAGCATAGAGCGTAAAGTCATGGTTAGATTGCGCTGGTATGTTGTAAGATACACCCACTCCGTACTCGGTGCCTGTACCATTTGCGTTGGTATTCCAGCCTACTAGACGATATCCTGTGTTTGCAACGTACGTTCCAGCAGTTGCTGGTGTGGTGTAAATCGTATTTGCTATATCATAGAATGTCGTATTATCAGCATCACCGCCGTTAGAATCGTAGGTCACTTTGTACAACTGATGATAGTTAGAGTTTGTAAAGTTTGTTGTATTAAGTTTGCCCCAAGTATTCACACTGTTTTCGTAATCGTAGAAAGCATACACGACACCCGAGTTACCGTTTGTAAACGCTTTTTCTGCAAGTGCTAACTTTGAGATGTCACTGTGCAAAAAGTCAACTCTAACAAGTCCGCTTGTATATTCAAATGTTGAACCTTCAATAATTGTCACGCTTTCAGGTACAACAAGCTTGGTCATCTTCGAACAAGACTTAAATGCATTGTATCTAATGTATTGCAACGAACTTGGAAGTATAACTTCTCCCACAATAGCTTCACAACCACTAAATGCCTCGCCAGCAATTGTTGTCAAACCATTTGGCAATACGAACTCACCAGTCAGATTATTAGCACCACGGAATGCTCCACTACCGATTGTTGTAACATTGCTGTCAATTGCGTTTGCCCATGTATCTTGTCTTGCAGATGGATAAGCAACAAGCGTGTTTTTGTCTGTTGTATAAACTACACCACCAACTGATACAAATGTGTTGTTTGAATTGTCAACATTGATTGTTGTCAATTTGCTGTTACTACCGAATGCGCCGTCCATACTTGTCACTGCACTAGGTATATCCACTGATACAATGTTCGGCATTTGCCAGAATGCACCATAACTAATTGTAGTAACAGAGTCTGGAATGACAATGGTAGAAACTTTTGTATCTTTAAATGCGTATTGTCCTATGTTTTGTAGACTAGTTAAGTTAGATAAATCCACAGACAACATATAGTCAATAGATTGTGTAAATACACCGCCATTTTCACCATTATTCCACTCGGCAGTATCACGCATTGTGGTTATTGTGTAACTTATTAACTCGTTTGGAATGACCAAGTCACCACGACTAGTCATAATGACTGAATCTAGCATACAAGTTTTGCTTACACGGTCTGTTATGCGGAATTTGTAGTTGGCGTTGTCTACCGTAACATAACCAATCGTCCAAATTGCATACAACGTTGTATCTTGTGTAGGCACTACATAATTTGCATTCAAGTTGTAAGATGTGCCAGTTGCAATCGCGTTTGTATTCCAACTTTCCAAAATAACGTTGTCGCCAACATCTGTAGGTGTCGTAAATGTTGCATATTCGTAAATTGGGTCTAAGGTCTTTTCGCCACCATTACTGTCAAACGAAATCTTGTAAGCATAATTAAAGTTGGTATTTGTAAAGTAATCTGTTGTAAAATATCCCCAGTTTGTCACGTTTGCTTGAGTATCACGGAACATATAATGAACATTTGAGTTGCCGGCTGTAAATTGTTCTTTGTAAGTTACATCTGCTTTAAAGTTTAATGCCGAAATGTCAGAATGCATAAACAACACTTCAGTTACATTTGTTAAGTTATAGAATGCTAGATTGTCAATTCGTGTTACGCTCTCAGGAATTACTACTCGAGTGTTGAGACCTGTCATACCACTAAATGCATTCTCATAAATGTTTTGTACAGTACTAGGAATAGTCAAACTTGTTGCACCACTACATTCACTAAATGCCCTAGAGTTTACGTCTGTAATGTTAGGAACAATCAACTCACCCGTAATATTCTTAGCACCCCAGAATGCACCACTTTGGATAGAAGCAACACGTGAGTCAATGATGTCATTATTAATCACCCCATTCGTGCTCCATACACTTGTTTTGCCACTAGGACAAGCAACCAATACTGTGTAATCATTTGTGTAGATTATGTCATTCTTTAACACATATTTTGTGTTTTGAGTGCTTAGGTCGAATGTTGTTAATGTAGATGTCCTAGAGAAAGCACAATTACCAATCGATGTAACACTACTTGGAATGCTGATATAAGTTAGAGCAATACAACCATTGAATGCATCTTGATTAATGTGTGTGACACCATCAGATATAGTTACACTCGTAAGTTTAGTACCTAGGAATGCACTGTTACCTATCGTTGTGACACAACTTGGAATTGTTAGAGTGCCAGTAAGATTTGTGCAATTATAGAATGCGAAATTACCAATGTTTGTACAACTTGTGAGATTGGTTAAATCAAGTCCTACAATATTGGTACGTGTAGTTGTATCAACTACCTTGTTGTACACTACATCTGGGTCAACAGTTGCGTTGTAAGTCAGAGTGTCGCCTTCCATTATTGCATTGCGCATTGCTACGATTGTGTATCCATTGAGTGTATTAGGGATAACTAACGTGCCAGATTTTGACATTACTACGCGGTTTAGTACACATGTTGTGTTATCATCATTGATTGTATAGTAGAATGTTACTCCATCATTTACGTAAGTAAGCGGTCTAAAGTAAGCCACAAAAGTGCGATCAGATGTACTTGTCGTACCTGTTATTGTTGCTTCGTTAGATACAAATTGATCATTTTCACGCCACTCATAAAACTCAAATTCGTCACTAGTTGGAGTTGCTGTCAATGTCCATGTATCACCATAATAATAGTCACCACTTCCACTGATTGTGCCATAGCCATTAACATTAGGAATACCTTTAATAGTGTATGCATTAATTAACCACAAAGCATACAATGTAGCAGTACCGTTAGTTGTGTTAGTGTTGGAAAAGTATGTATTGCTAACTATGATATCACCATTTTCATCAATTACACACTCACCCAGTGCTTGGTCAACAATACTCTTTGTAAGTGGTTGATTTGCTACTGTGTAGTATCCATAGAATGTATATCCAGCATAACTAGGAACTGAAATTTTTGTAATACTGCTTGTTGCGTTTATGTCTTGATAATATCCAGTGTTGTATTTTTCAAATATTGTAGCAGTACCAACATCCTTAAGGTCATTTTGTGGTGTTAATGTGAGTTGGTAAATCGCATACTTCATATGTATCTTAATAACATCACTAACGTTTGAAACAGTGTAAGTGTATGTACCATTAGATGTCGTCAAGTTTTGGGATACATTAGCCGTAACATTATCTAATGCCATACCGTTGGCTGGAGTAATGTTGGAGATAACTATCTGGTCACCACTAAACAATGGATTAATGTTTGTAGCACCACTCATAGTCGTGGCTGAACCCAAACCAAATTTAGCACTAAACGTACCAGCATTTCCGCTGGATTGCACATGACCTTGAGGGTCGTACATTTCAATATTGGTAATGATTGCAAAGTAACGGTAAACAACTTGTGTATCACTTGTATCTACAATAACAGAAGTTGATGCTTGATATACATAGTTTGTATAATATGTACCAACTTGTGCATCTGTACCCCAATCAGTACCACTAGCGGTAGTGCCGTAGTCATAGGCTTGGGTATCACTACCTAACAACGCAACTCCAACGTAGTTTGTACCGTCAAAACTTGCAAAGTAGTCTTTGACAGTAACGTTGTATTTATTAATTGACCAATGTGCGTAAAGATTTGTGTTGGCAGTTACTGTATAACTTTCACCAGCATCACCTATCTTTGTACCACCACTTTGTGCTGTCCACCAACCATTAAAGGTGTAACCAGTACGTGTTGCTGTTGGTAATGTGACTTGCGTCAAGTTTTCGGTGTAATCAAAGTTTGGATACAAAGTAATGTTATTTGCTGGGAACGTATAATTTGCTCCGTCTACGTAATCTGGATTGTTACCAGTATTTTGTGTCAAATTTTTACCTAATCTTGTGCCATCTAGATTCCAACCATTTGCGGTATATTTGAGAGTTAAATATCCTGTTTGCTTTGTGATATCGCCAGTGCCACCTGTGTAATCATAATTAACTGCATAGGTATTTTGAGCATAATCTGCTTTGATCAGGTCATTGGTTGCTAATGTGATAGTAGATTTGTACGCTCCAGTTTGTTCACTAGGCACTGTACCACTAACTGCTCCATATTGTGTCGCACCAGCATCATATGTCACACTGTATGTATTGATTGTCCAATGTGCATAGATAGTAGCAGAATTGTGTGGTGTATAAGAACTTCCTGCATCACCAACCTTTGTACCGTCAGTAGACGCTGTCCACCAACCATCGAACGTATATCCAACACGATTGGATGGTGTTGGCAAAGTAATGCTTGGATAGTTTTCTGCATAACTAAAGTTTGGATACAAAATCAAGTTGTTGGCAAGAACTACATAACTTGCTTTATCTAAGTAATCTGGCGTGCCACCTAGTTTGGTGCTGTCTATATTCCACCCATTGGCTGTATATGTCCAAGTGTAATTGGTATTGTAACTCTGAACATTTGCACTTGCATTGTACTCGCTATCTGCATTGTAATCAAAAGTTGTAGTGTATGTGGCTTTTGTATCAGTGTCGCGTGTCATAATGTTCTGACCAAGTGTAATAGTAGATTGATAATCTGCAAGTTGTGAATCTGGTAAATTACCTTCAGATGCCATACCTAATTGATACTCAACTGAGTATTGGTTGATAAACCACATAGCATACAATGTCACAACTCCATTAACCACACTAGATAGATTTTGAACTGACTCTCCATTAGCAAAATTTGTTCCTGTGCCGTCTGCATTTGTATTCCAAGTTTCGCTATCTTCAATACGATAACCTAGCAATGTGTAGTTACACGTACTGAGTTTAACAGAGTCATCATCATATGTTAACGTCATATTTTGCATTGTGCCTTGTGCATTGCCTTTTGCCACTGGAACAATAGCATTGCCAGACGCATCTACACCACTGTCATTTTTGTCAAAGACAATGGTATAAGTGTTCGCTGTCCAATGCGCATAAACAATTGAATCACTTGCCGTTTGATAGATTGTGTCAGTAGCAATTTGAGAGCCATTCTCCGAATCAGTCCACCATCCATCAAATGTATAACCTGTGCGAGATATGAGGTAATTTATATTTTCTATAGTTACTGCTGTTTCTGTTGGCAATGTGCCAATCTCTGTGCCATATGTCACAGATTTACTCGTTGGAGATACATCTCCTCCCATTGGGTTGAATATAAGAGT
>ONVD01000014.1 GCA_900321185.1 uncultured Eubacteriales bacterium | reverse complement strand
GCTTTGTCATTTATCTCAATTGTAGAGTTGTTTTTGTGTGTAATAATGAGTAGTACTAGTAGTGTAATGCTAATTATTACCAAAATTACAGCAAAAATAATGTTGGTGGTATCAGATGGTGCAGTGGTGTAAGTGGACACACTTGTATCAAAATTATAACGTGCCGCGATCGTTGCGTCTTTGGTAATATCTATGTTGTGTGCCCAAAGTTCGCTAACGTTCATGTCCAAAACTTTGTCTGTTAAGGCATAAGTGTTGGTAGGGTCATTGTTGCCATAATCTCCGTCTGCATAATAACACCAATATGCAAATTTACAATTTTCAAGTTTAGGTTTGTATTGCTCGCTAGTAAAGAAATCGCTAATACCCATACGTGTTATTGCTTTGTTGAGTGTTTCGCCATTTTCGATTGTAAAAATTATACAACTATCTTTTATTGTTAAATTGTCATTACTTAGGCTACCTTTATTAAGAGCGAACTTAACTGTGTAAGCTTGTATCCAAACTCCATAAAGGCGTATATTTTGGTTAGGCATAGTGTCATCTGAGCTAAGCATTGTTAGCGTTGCACCATTAACAGATACAGTGTTGGTAGTTGGTCTTGAGTTTAGATAATAACTATTTTGACTGTCGCTTGTGCTAAAAGCCCAACCAATAAAATTGAAACCTGTGTTAGTAGGGGTATATTTTGTAGAATTACTGTCAAGAAAATCAGTTAGATTGGTCTGGTAATCCACCGTTGCACTAGGTGATGAGATAGAACCGTCCGTCATAAAATTAACTGTATATTTGCATTTTTCCCAAATAACATAAATTGTTAAATCGTTCTCTATGATTGTATTATTAAGTGAAATACGACTAGTACTGTCTTGGTTAAGTGCCCACGCTTGACCATTAGAGCCAAGTTGATAGCCTGTTCGTGTTGCAAAAGCCGTGGTCGAAACTCCCGCCAGAGAGACTTCCGAACGAAGAGTACTGAGAGCAGATGCTACTGTAGAACCAAAATCCACTGTGTAAGTTTTGGCTGTTGTGTTGTCCCAAAATTCACCCGGGCTAACATCAAAAACAATATTGTATTGTAATTCTGCAAGTTGGATATAAAGTGTATAATCTTGACCAGATAGCGGGAAAGTCTGTAGTGTGGTCATTGCTTCATCTGTGTACCATTTTGCTATATTTTTGTCTGTAGGGAAAGCGTAAGAATTAGTTGAGTTACCTACGATTAGTTTGTTGTTTTTTACCGCCTGTTCTAGAGTAGATTTATCAATGTTATCACTTTTTTCAAATTGTAACGTCCCTTCGCATTCCTCATTGTTGTAATTAAAATAATATGTTATGTTGATTACTTCAACGTAATGTGCATATAGCGAAATAGAACCAAGTTTCCACCCTATTGGGCTATTGTCTTCGTTGACCACTACACCAGCTTCGTTGGTTACTTTTGTGTTGTCTGTAGTATAAAAACCTGCGAACTTGTATTCTTTGTTGTTGGTAGGAGTTGGTACACTAAAAGTCATGTTCTGTAAATATGGTACATTAACTTGAATTTGTTCGACTCCACTGACATTACCAGTTTCATCTTGTTGGAAAGTACCCAAACTGCCCGAAAACAAATTGACCACATACGGGTTGACAATACAGTATATTCGTAGCGTATATGTACGACTATCGGTAGTATCTTCAGTAAAATTAGTTGTTACAAAATTGTATGTCAGTTGATTGTATTCACGATCACCGTTTGACTTTTGAATAATAGGAATGGACGAAAGAGTTATTGTGTCGCCAACATTGGTTTCGTACAACCAACCCACACTACTGTCTATAATCATGTTATTTATATATAGATTACTCAAAGAAAAATTAGTGTTGTCTGTGTCATTTAAGGTAATGAGTGTAGATGCTTGTGTTGTGCCGTATTGATCTATTGTTGGGATTATGTTGTTGTTGGTGATCACGGTTGCGCTAACTTGAGATACTGTGTTACCAGATTCGTCTAGAGCGTTGCTGAGAGTCCTGTTGGTCTTATCTAGCACGACATCTACAAAAGTAGTGTTGTCTTGCTGATTTTTGACATACACGGTGTCACTGGTAGAAATAATATTGTATTCGAGTTTAACAGTAATTGGCATAGAGTCATCTGCGCGTGCTGTTGTGTTTTGGTGTGGTGAAATAGCAAATCCCCAAAATGCTAGCACAACAAATGCAATCACCAAGAGATTGATTGACAAAAGTTTTGAAGTTTTCATATCTTTACCTACTATCTTATTTTTTACAACATAAAAAATATTATGAGCGTCAAAACGCACTTTTTGTATACGTATAAACTATAGCATATAAGTGTAAAAAATAAAAACAAAAATTGCAGTTTTTTGTAAATTTTTGAGATTAAAAAATTAAATAAAATATGTTATCTTAAAATAAAAAAATAATGTAATTAATTACATTATTTTTACTAATTATATCCTGGCAATCTCTTTTGTAAGGTAGGTTGGTATGTTTGGGTGGACAAATTTTCGTCATCGACATCCGCATCGTCTTCGTCAACATCTTTTTGTTCGGTATTATCTAACATCGAAATATAATTATCTTTGATAAGTCTCATAAATGTGTATCTAGCGTCCACAGACTTTGCTTCAGCAACTTCGTCATAAGGTGTACTTTTTACAGCCTTTTCTATGTCTCGCATTTTTCCAAAAACGTCATCAAAATTGATGTGATTTTCTGCTAATTTAACAATAAGTTTGCATTTAAATTTGTTGAAAGCATCTTGGTATGCCATAATTGGTCCCCAAAAATCTACTTCAGCATCTTTATTGTCAGAAACACTTGTAAACTCTGACCTGACATCCTTGGTGTACTGAACCGCCTCTGCAACTTTGGGACTTTGTGGTGAGCACAATCCTACTTCACTTAATAGCGAACGGTCTTGTATTAGGTCAAGATATTTATACATAAAGTTTGTGGTGTCTACGACCTTGTTGGATATTTGGTAACTATTTAGATACAATTCCGCTATAATATTAGGTTCGTACGTAGTCAAAACAAAATACTCGGCATTCTTAACAATTGCAAATTTTTGAAGATTTTCAAATTCGTTCGCTATTGCACGTATATTTTGTTCGTTTTGCGTGTCTCTATTTAACATATAATCTACAAAATAGTTTATATTCTCAAAGTCAAGTGTCATACCACCACGCATAACAGCGTTGGCAAGTGGTGACAATTGATTATTACTTGTTAGGAGTATAGATGCTATTTGTTGGTAAGAATGTTTGTTTACCCAGTATGCTTGAGGGGTGGCTTTGGCATTCGTTATCTTATTTAACAAATCATTTACATTTCGGAGATAATCGTTGTACAAGTCTTCGTATTGTGCTAGCGATGACATCTCGTGATAACCCATGTTTTTGATAAAAGGGTGAGTGACAATCTGTTGGTCGTTGTATAGACCTGTCTCTAATGGGTCAAATTGTATATCTTCAACCTTTGCTTCGTTATCTAGATTTTTTTTGAAACGCTCTAGGGCTTTTTGATTGATGATTTCAACTTTGTTGCTAGGATAGTTGTCATAAAAATTTTTGCTTAGGGTAGGCAGTACGTTGTTTACGTCTTTTTTTAGTTCTTCGCTAATTTGTTTGGTCATCTCAAGTGTTTCCTTTTATGATTTTTAGTCATTTTACCACAAAACACAATTTTTGTCAATATGTGCATAGTATTAAATTATTACCCCTAAAACATGATGCAAAGTCTTACAAAAATCATGTTTTTGGTACTATGCACTAATCTTTTGTTCATGTTTTGTTCGTTCGAGCGAGTGTAGTAGCATTTGTTCGTATTCTTCGCAAATAAGAGGGATAACTTTGGAATAATAAAAACTAAAATATTTGTCGCTAGATATTATGATGTGGTCTACCAATCGTGAACCCGCTGTGCGTAGTAGTCCGTAGAGTTTGGCAGTACAGAGATAGTCTTGTTTGGACGGCATAATATTGCCACTTGGATGATTGTGTGCAATGATAACTTTTAGTGCTTTGATACGTTGAGCATTCTCTACAATTGTGTTGTAATCCATACCTACTTCACTTAATTCACCTTCGCTGATTATGGGTTTGGATAGTACTATGTTGTTTTCGTCCAAATAAAATGCCTGCAACTTTTCTTTGGGCTCGAGTACAAAATTTTTCATAACAATTTCAACTGCATTAGTGACATTGACTGGTGAATGATAAGAGATATCATGAGATGCACTATCAATAAAATCTATACCCCTAAATAGTACTGCCAATTTTTCGCTAGTAACTTTGCCAATACCGTCTACAGTAGCCAACTCTTCGGCGGAGGCTTTGGTAATAAATACGATGTTGTGGAATCTGTAGAGCAAGTTACGTGCAATCTCGTTGGTGTCAGCACGCGTAAAAACTAGTTGCAACAATCCTTCCAAAACGTCTATTTCCGTTAATTCTGTTTTGGGTATCTTTAAAATACGGTCTCTGGTGCGTTGCCAATGTCCACTGTGCACTTTTCCTGTTTTCTCCATACGACTTTATCCTCAATAAAATTTTAAAACAAATTTTAAATTATTCTTCACAAAAAGTAAAGCGAAATTTTTGGTGTGTATTGTTTGTCCTATTTGTACTATATTGATTGACAAAGAAGGCTTTTTGTTGTATAATCAAAAATATTGTTTTTTTGGAGAACGCAGTATGTATAATTTTAAAAAAATAGAGCAAAAATGGAACAAATATTGGCAAGATAACCAGACGTTTAGGACAGATGTGTGGGATTTTTCGAAGCCCAAATTTTATTGTCTAGATATGTTTCCTTATCCTAGCGGACCGGGATTGCATATGGGACATTTGTTGGGTTATACAGCATCGGACGTAGTCAGTCGTTTTAAACGCATGCAAGGTTACAATGTATTGCACCCAATGGGTTTTGATGCATTTGGTTTGCCAACTGAACAATATGCTATCAAGACTGGTAACAACCCCAACGGCTTTACGCAACATAATATAGAGAGTTTTAAGCAACAACTACGCAAAGGTGGATTCTCTTTTGACTGGTCACGTTGTATTAGTACTTGTGACCCACAATATTACAAATGGACACAATGGATAGTGGAGCAACTTTACAACAATGGACTAATGTATCTAAAAGACATGGATGTTAACTGGTGTGAAGAGCTTAATACGGTGCTGGCTAACGATGAGATTATTGACGGCAAGAGCGAACGTGGTGGATATCCTGTGGTTAAGCGAAAAATGCGTCAATGGGTAGTGGATACTCCTGCCTTTGCTGAGAAACTTTTGCAAGGGTTAGATGACATAGATTGGCCAGAAAGTACCAAGACAATGCAACGCAATTGGATAGGCAAATCTGAAGGTGCAATGCTAACATTCCATGTACTAAATAGCGATTTAACTTTTAACGTGTTTACTACACGTGTAGATACGTTGTTTGGTGCAACATTTTGTGCGCTTGCTCCTGAGAATGAAATTATCTCACAGATTGTTACAGAGGATAAGCGTGATGAAGTTAACGCATATATCCTCGAATGTTCCAAACAATCCGAAGCAGACCGAACAGATGCTACCAAGGAAAAAACCGGTGTATTTACGGGTGCGTATGCTATTAACCCAGTGAACGGTCAACATATACCTATTTGGGTAGCAAGTTATGTTTTGGGCGGGTATGGTACGGGTGCATTAATGGCAGTGCCTGCACATGATGAGCGAGACTTTGCTTTTGCTAAAAAATATAATTTGCCTATTATCCGAGTTGTTGCTGGTGGGAATGGTGATGAATGTTATACAGGTGACGGCGAACACATTAATTCGGACTTTTTGAATGGACTAGATGTAGAGACTGCCAAGCGTAAGATGATAGACTGGGCAGAGAACAATCATGTGGGCAAAGCAAAAACAACCTATAGACTACGTGAATGGATTTTTGCACGTCAGCATTATTGGGGCGAACCTATGCCTATGTATTATGACGACAGTGGCAAAGTGTATTTAGTACCAAAACAAGAGTTACCTCTTACTCTACCTCAATTGGATGACTACCAAGCAAAGAATGGTCTATCTCCGCTAGCTAATGCAAAAACATGGGTAAATTTTGACCAAAATGGTCAGCATTTTGTTCGCGAAACGAACACTATGCCAAGTTCTGCTGGCTCGAGTTGGTATTTCCTTAGGTACATAGACCCACAAAACAACGAGATTTTTGCTGACAAAAAACTACTTGACCATTGGATGCCGGTTGACCTATATGTCGGCGGTTCGGAACATGCAGTGGGGCATTTACTGTACTCACGTATATGGAATAGATTTTTGTATGAACACGGTTACCTTAGCCACCCAGAACCTTTTAAAAAACTAGTGCATCAAGGGTTGTTGCTTGCACCTGACGGCAGAAAGATGAGCAAGCGTTGGGGCAACGTCATTAACCCAGACGATGTCATAGCCCAATACGGTGCAGACACGACACGTATGTATGTTATGTTTATGGGCCCCGTACAAGAGACCAAGCCATGGAACGACGATAACATTATGGGCGTAGCTAGATTTGTAGACAAAGTTTGGTACATATATACCGAGAGTAAAAAAATAAAAGACCAGCAAAATAAAAATCTAGACAAAATTTATAATGCAACTGTTAAAAAGATTACAGAAGACTTTGAGAACATGGACTTTAATACAGCAATCAGTCAAATGATGATTTTTATCAACGCCGTATCCAAAGAAGATGTTTTTCCACAAGAGTATGCAAAGGCGTTCTTAAAAATGCTTAACCCACTTGCTCCATATATCACCGAAGAACTCTGGGCTACAGTGTTTGGCAACACCAACACTATTGCTTATGAGCCATGGCCAACTTTTGACGCAACTAAGTTGACCGAGGATTCGGTCGAAATGGTAGTACAAATCAATGGCAAAGTCCGTGACAAAATGACCGTTGCTACAAATCTTGATGACAAACAACTCGAAGCCCTAGCGTTAGAGTTGCCAAACATCAAAAAGTTGATTGACGGCAAGACTATCAAAAAGGTTGTAGTCATCAAAAACAGACTAGTTAACATTGTAGCAAACTAATCTTGTATTTACGTTAAATTACAAATTTTTGTAAAAATTGTTTAAAAAGTTTGAAAACACATATATTTTTTAGAAAATACGCGTTGTAATGCTGTAATACCAAAAAGGGAGCAAAATTATGACAAAATGGAGAGAAATTATAGCAGAATATAAAGTTACACGAGAAGCCATTAATTCGTATGTTATGTATGATGGAGATTTGTCTTATCTTTCCAAAGAACGAAGAGCGAATATTTTGCAAGGAGCGATTAATAAGCGCGCAGCAAATTGTGGAGATTTGTTTTATCTCTTCAATAAATCTAACATTGCTGCTATTCCACAAGAAGCAATTAATCAGCGTGTAGCAAATGATGGCGATTTGTATTCTTTCTCCAAAAAACAAATTGCAGCCATACCGCAACAATTGGTTAATCAGCGTGCAATCAATGGTGGTGATTTGTGGGGTTTTTTAAAAGAACAAATTGCAGCCATTCCACAAGAAGTAATTAATCAGAATGTAGCCAAAGGAGGGGATTTTGGATACCTCTCCAAAGAACAACTTGCAGCTCTACCACAAGAGGTGATTAATCAATATGTAATCAATGGTGGAGAGTTGAAGTATTTTTCCGATAAACAAAGGGAGTCTCTTTCGCAAGAAGTGATTAATCAGCGAGTTGCTAATGGTGAAAATGCTGCTAATGGTGGAACGTTGGAATGTCTTTCCGATAAACAAATAAGGTCTATTCCTCAAGAAGTGGTTAATCAGTATATACTCAATAGTAGATATTTGGAACGCCTTTCTGAAGAGCAACTTGCAACCACTCCACAAGAAGTGATTTATCAGTATGTAGCCAATGGTGGAGATGTGATAGGTTTTTCTGAAGAGCAAATTGCAGCCATTCCGCAAGAGGCGATTAATCAGTGTGCAGTTAATGGCGGGTGGTTGAAAGGCTTTTTTAGCAAACAAAGAGCCGCTATTCCACAAGAGGTGGTTAATCATTATGTCGCCAATGGTGGGAATTTGGAATACTTTTCCAAAGAACAAATAGATGCTATTCCAAAAGAAGTCACAGAATTTAGTGAGGATGACCTTAATTATCTTATTTTATATTCAGCAGGAGAAGTTCCCAAAGAGGAATTACCATCGTTTGTTTTTGTAAATTATGAGTCTAGACGAATATTGTTAGACATTATAAAAGGACAATTAAATAGTCGTATCTTAGAAATTTGTGACAAACACGGATACAAGGACAATATTCCACAAGAACTAAAAAATAAGTTTAATAGTCAACTAAAGGAAGCTAGAGAATATTGTGAACAAAGAGAGCAAGGGTTTTTTGAAGGAAAAGAAAATACAAGAACGGTACGACGATAGAATATATAAGTAATGGGACAAACACTAGGTTATGAATTATATTGATAACCATATCGATAACTAATAGATTGCCTTTGTCAAAAACAAACATAAAACAACAAACCAAGCGACAAGCACAAAATAGTTGGTATATCTAGTATGCAAGTTATCATTTTTGCGAAAATACCACGATATACGTTTTGTTCGTTTGTTAAAAAATGGCATCTGTTGGCTTTTTGAGTTAAGATATTAATTATCTATATTATTTTAAGATTTAATAATGACTAGTTATCTATTTTGAGGTAAGAAAGAATCCAATGCTTGTGTACTATCTGAAACTACAAAAGAGAACCTATCGATTGTTGCTTCTCTTTTGCATTATTCATAAAATAATTAATATCAAAATTGATATAAAAGGAACCTAACACTTTGAATGTTAGATTCTTTTTTGTATATTGCGCTAATTGTCTAGGCTAATCATACGGTGTTTTTTTGTTTTCCATATATGTATTATTCGTTCTTATTTTGACATTGTGTTTTCGTTATTGCTTTCGGCATTGTGAGATTTTTTGTTTGAATTGTCATTTTCTCTTGTCGCCTGTTCGTTGTTTTGAGTGGGGTGCCAATTAAATCCAAGTTTGTCCAGTGCTTTATTTTGTTTTTCAACAATAGCCATTCTCTGTTTGCGTTGGCGGTAATATTCTACGTTTGCACCAAGTGGATAACCATCTTCACATTTGTAATTTGATTGTACATTTGCGTTGTTGTACTTTTGGATATATTCAGACATTTTGGTGTAGAATAGGTCAAAATTTTCTTGAAAAACGGTCTGAGTTGCCTTTGTGGCGGTTTTTTTACCTACCCAAGGGAAATGTACTGCGTTAAGATTTTGGATACGTGTGTCATTTAGGTCAATGTGTGCTGGTCTACCTTGTTCCATTAGAGTGCGCGCAGAACGAATATTGGCGGCGTGTATGCCCAGTCTATAACCGTCTGCACAAATATAACGTTGTGGGATAGTAGTGTTGCCTATGTGGGTGTAGGCATAATCTGCAAAATGCATAATAAAGTTGTCAATGGGGTCAGTAGGGTAGTCCCATACAAAACCTAATTTGTGCAACTCTTTGTTATGTTCTGGATTTGTTATTGTGCTACGTTGGAGTATGCGGTGGTGTGCAACCATAATGCCTAGCGCATATCCATCTTTGCAAACATATCCCAAAGGTACCATCACATCATTATGCTCTTGGTGGTATTTTTTGAGTTTGGTATAAAACTTGTAAAAGTCTTCTGGCGCTGTAGGTATATGCTTGTTTTGTAACATATCTATGATTTGACCTACTTGTTCGTAATATTCGTCATTTGCATAGTTTAGTGCTTTGACCTTATTTAGTGTACTTTGTTGAGTTGCTTCCTTTATTGGATAATATACACTTGCCAGTTTGTCCATATCTTGGTCAGTTAGTTGAAATACAGTCATAG
>ONVD01000006.1 GCA_900321185.1 uncultured Eubacteriales bacterium | reverse complement strand
ACAATGTTAATAGATATTGGAGATTTTTTATGGAAATACAGATGTTTAATTTTTGGTACTTCTTTTGGGTTGTACTATCTGTAGGGTCTGTAGTAGGACTTTATTTTGCATTGCGCAATAAATCCGACAAAACAAAAAAGATAGTTTTGTTTATTATTTTAATAATTGGTCTTATTGCACATTTCACACAATTCTTGTATCCGCCTTATTCCACAGACACTAGTCGAATGCTTCGAGATTCGTGGTTCGGGAATATTTGTGGGGCCAATATACTTTTGTTTCCATTCTTTCTACTCTCCAAAAATGACCGAGCCAAAGATTATATGTTTTATTTGGGTCTACTTGGAGGTCTTGGTGCAGTGCTTTACCCATTGGAGCCGATGCAAAAAGTGGACCAGGCCTCCGAATGGATAGACATCATACGCTTTTATTTTCATCACACAATGCTTTGGGGTGTGCCTCTTGTGATGGTGCTAACAAAACTACATACACTTAGTTACAAAAGAGTTTTGTGGTGTCCAGTTTATTTTTTAGGTGTATGTTTGTTCATTATCCTCAATCAATGGTTCCAAAGCGAGTTAGGGTTTACGGACTTGCGAAGTAGTGACTTTTTTAACATCAACTTTAAAAACTCGTCTATGATTTACAAGCCATCAGGATTTTTGGAGTTTTTGGGATATCTGGTACCATCCTTCTTTAAGACAGTGCCAGTTGGACCGCATGCAGGAGAATTTAAATATTGGCCTTGGTTTTGGATGATTGTACCTACATTCTTGCTACTTACTCCAATTGCATTCTTACTGTGTATGATTTTTGACCACAAAAATTTTGGTCAAGATTGCAAAAATTTGTTTAACAAAATTAAATTAAAATTTCAAAAGAAATAGGAAGGTTTTACTATGAGTTTTATTGAATGGCTTTACAGCAGTTATCCCAACCCACACATTGACGGGCAGTGGGGCCCATTGCACATCTGCACATTGCTATTATGTATTGCCTTGATTGTAACATTCGCTGTAGTGTTTCGCAAAAAGAGTCAAAAATCTAAAAACATTGTTATATGGATTTTGGTTGGTCTTATTTTACTTTTTGAAGTAGCAAGAAGAATCATCAATCTGTGCAAGACAGAAGATTACAGCCTACACAATATATTGGTCATTTTGCTACCAAGACCATGGTGTGCAATCTCTTGTTGGGCGCTTATGATTAGTGCTTTGGTGCGTAAAGATTGGTTTTACAACTTTGCCAGCACATCTGCACTGCTTTGCGCAATCATCTTTTTTGCGTACCCTGGAGTCGGATTTAACAATGAATATATTTTATTTGAAAATCTCTATTCTATATGTACACATTCGCTATTGCTTATTACCAGCATAACACTAATAACTTTGGGCTTTACACGTTTTGACCTAAAGACATTGTGGAAAACATTACTTTGTTATGTCGTGGTGTATGGTTATGCATTTTTGGAGATTTTTGCGTTGCAAATTGAAGATGACCCTCTCTACTTTATGCCAAATGGTGATATCCAAGAAATATTAAGTGTATCATATGGTGTATATTTGACAATTTACATTTTGTTTATTATTTTGTACTTAGGTGCATTTTATTTGTCTAGTTATCTAAGGCGCAAAAAATTAAACAAAAATTCCAACTCACAAATTGGAGCATAAATACAATTTTTGACGAAGTTTGTCTAAAACAAATTTTGATGATTTTTTTGATTGTTTAATGTTAATACTTGTGCTAGTATTGCGAATGAAGTTAATCTTCGATACTAAATAAATATTAGGAGTAAACAAAATGAATCAATCAAAAATCTTATCAAACAAAATTCTTATTATTTCTCTTTCTTTTATCTTATGCTCGGCAGTACTGTTATTTACCGCTTGTAATGATGGTTTTGATAATAGCACAAAACTAAACGTCAATGCACCAAACACGGCTGATGCTGACCTAAAATACACTGCTGTCACCGTAAATGCTAACGAGGATGTTTATTTTTGCTGGACAATTGCAGACAATGCCAAAGACACCGCGTCTGCTTATTCCTTGGTGATCGTAGATAAGGACAAAAATGCACTTAACAAAGACAATGGATTAAAATCTGTCACAATTTATGATAGCAACAAAAAATCCTTAGGCACTGCCACAACCGACACTGCAGGAAATTACAACTTGTCTAGCGTACTAGGGGATAACAAAATTGCTGGCGGGACATATTATGCAGTATGTCAATTTGATAAAGATGGCACTTACAACGTAAACATTCAATTGATTGCAAAATAACAAAAATCTGTTTGATTTTATAGACAAAGATGCACCTTTTGTTAAATAGTAATATTTTAATATAACCCCACTAAAAACCACCAAATAATTTGGTGGTTTTGTTATAAACTAGCTATTTATTTTTGATATATGTTATTAAAAACTAATAAAAAAGGCTTTATTTTCTTAAAAGCCTTTTTTGATTGGTTATAGTTGCTTCAAAAAATGTTTCTTCAATTTTTTTACTTTTTTAATTCTTTGATATTTTCGTTGGTATCTTTATCATCTTGGTTATCACATACTATTGTATTTGTCTTGTCTATGTATTGTGGTTCTACTATGTCATGGTGATAGTTTAGATTACCTACTCGTTTGTCTTTGACTAACCAAAAACCACATGAAAGTAAATAAGTGTTTTTTAAATAAAAATTTTCTCTGATACCCTTGTAGCTATCGTTTACTTGGTCACAAATACCCATTATGGACTCTACACCGTGAGTAATAGCAAAGTTTTCCATTGTCTTAATCAACTTGGTACCAATACCACAGTGGTCATAATGATGGTCCAAAATTTCAATTTGAGCCAATGTACATACTGCACTACCATTAATGATATAAAAGTCGCAGTGGGCAATAGTCCTTTGTGTTTTTGCATCCACTGCAGTTAACCAAACGCATCTAACGTCTTTGCCGTTATTATCAACTCTAATCTCAGTAACGCCCTTTATGATGTATGGTTTTTTGTTCATTTTTTGATTGTCTTTGTTATGTGTGTAATAAAGTGCTAAATTGTTCTCCATTTCCCCACCCTTCCAATTTAGTTTTACTCATTCTAACACAAAAAAAGCACTTTGTCTAGACTGATTTTTTAATTTTTTGTTTTTTTATATTGTATTTAAAAAGTTTAAATGGTTTTGACAAAATAAAATCTTGTGTATATAAATAAATTTCAAACACGAACAATTACTGTTTTATGTTTCTAGCAAAAATAAGATTTTGTATGCCTATAAGTGCTAGATATAAGGAATACAATCGCTGTTTTATAATATTAAAAAATAATGTAACTGCTTGCTACATTATTATATTTATTTTTGTTATATTTTTTATTAAATTAATTTGAATTTTTAAAAATCAATCTTCGAGCACATAAATTTAAAATTCATTCAAAATAACATATTTTGCTATTTGTTTGCTGGCTTTTTAGTTTTTATATTGTATGTAAGTTTTTTACCATATGTTGACTCGTAACATTCACGCCAAACACGAGCGTT
>ONVD01000049.1 GCA_900321185.1 uncultured Eubacteriales bacterium | reverse complement strand
ATCTAACGTTTTTTGTTAGATTTTTTGTTTACACCAACAAACAGATTTAGAGACAAAAGTTTAAAAAATAAAATAACAACCTTAGAGGTTAAGGTTATTGGGTGTGGATTTTTTAAACTATCTTAGGCGAATGTGTTTTTTTATAGTAAAACCAGAATATTACACTCAGTTTAGGCGCTCTGCAGTATTGTAAAATATAATTTCTCTGCCACTATATTACGTACTATGCAGTTTGCATTTGTTATTAACTTACATTAGTACTATGCACAAAACCCCTTATTATCCCGCATAAAAAGTGCATAATACCCTCAATTTTATGCTTGATAGTTACAAAAATTAAATATTATTAAAAAAAACAAAAAATAATTTATTACAAGTAGTATAACTTAAATCAAACACTTAACCCACAAAAAAATGCGATAATGTAGCGAAAAAATTAACATATACTATTACTCTTTGTATTAGGTAGTTGACTGTAAATATAGCATTAAATTTAACACATTATTGATATTTTGGGATAACAAAAAAGAGTGTATCAAAACCTTAATTGATACAACTCTTTTTGTATTTTACTTGTGAGATACTAACAACAATTATATTACTATTTACCTTTGTTCATCATTAGTCGAAGTGTTGTCGGCATCTATAAGTTGTTCTTTGTTATTCTCAGATTCTGTGGTATTGTCGCTTTGAGCATTATTTTCAGTAGTTTCGACCTTGTCTTCGGCAGGCACTACCGCCACATCTACAATCTTGTTGGTGCTACGCAATTTCATCAAACGTACACCCATACTAGTACGACCAATCTTTCGAACGCTTTCAGCAGTTATACGAATAGTCATACCAGTGTTGGTTATCAACAAAATATCTTCATTAGGCTCAATTTGGTGAAGTCCTACCAAATCTCCCGTCTTGTCATTAAAGTCACCCGCTTTGACACCCATACCACCACGAGATTGCAATCTGTATTCATTGATATCTGTACGTTTGCCATAGCCATTTTGAGTAATAGTCAATACTTCACTATTTGGCAACACTATTTCCATAGACACAAGTTTTGCATCAGTTGGAATACGCATCGCTCTAACACCACGAGCACTCCTACCCATAACTCTAATCTTTGTTTCATTAAAGCGAATACATTTACCTTGACTACTAGCAATCAAAATATCATCGTTGCCCGAACTATGTTGAACACTAATCAATTCATCACCCTCAAGCAATGTGATTGCACGCTTACCACCGCGCATGATATTATTAAACTCGGTGACAGGGGTCTTTTTTATCAAACCATTCTTGGTGCAGAATACCAAATACCCATAAGGGTTAACACTGTTTAGAGCGCTAGAGTCAACTTTGTCTGCGTCTTCTTCACTCTCGTTGTCTATTGACTCGTCGGACTCTAGAGTATCATCTTCTAGTTGTATATCTTTGTTTAGCCCCTTGCGAGACAACAAAATCTCACTTGGAACATTGATAACAGCATTAATCTTTTCACCACCGTCCAAAGCAAGCAGATTTACTATTGCTCTACCTTTGCTGATACGGCTCGCCTCAGGTAACTCATAGGTCTTAAGGCTAAATACTCTACCGAGGTTGGTAAAGAACAAAATCGTATCATGAGTATTACTAACAAACAACCTCTCAACAGAGTCATCCTCTTTTGATTTGTGAGTAGTTATGCCAACGCCCCCACGATGTTGTAATCGATACTCGTCTAACGACATACGCTTGGTGTAACCTTGCTTTGTCATAGTTACCACTACATCTGTCTTAGCAATCAAATCTAGAATATTGATACTGCCAACACTCAAAGAGATGTCCGTTTTACGTGGTTCGTTGTATTTATTCTTAATCTCAATCATCTCTTTTTCGATGATTGCTAACACTTTCTTAGGGTCAGCAATAACCGCCTCAAGTTCAGCAATCAACTTGTGTAATTCGTCCAACTCTTCATTGAGTTTTTCCACCTCAAGAGCGGTAAGCCTTGCCAACCTCATATCTAGGATTGCATTTGCTTGAATCTCAGTGAGTACCAAAGCTTTGCACAATCTATTGACCGCATCGTCACGCTCTTTACTTGTTTTTATAATGCGCACAACTTCATCAATATCCGCCAGTGCTTTAACCAGCCCCTCGATAATATGTGCACGTTCCTTGGCACGTTCTAGGTCATAGACACTACGCCTATAAATAACAGATTTTTGATGTTCTAGATAATAATACAAAATCTCTTTGAGATTTAAGACTTTTGGCTCATTGTTTGCTAACGCCAAAAAGTTGACACCATAACTTGTCTGCAACTGTGTATGTTTGAACAATAAATTTAGCACGACCTGAGCGTTTGCATCACGTTTGATATCTACCACTATACGCATACCGTGGCGGTCAGATTCTTCTCTAATATCCGATATACCCTCTATACGCTTTTCCTTAACTAGATTAGCCATTTGCGACACAAGGTTCGCTTTGTTGACTTGATAAGGTATCTCTGTGATGATAATACGTGATTTTTCGTCTTCTTCCTCTATTTCTGCTTTTGCGCGCACTACAATCTTGCCATGACCAGTTTTGTACGCCTCTTTAACACCGTCCAATCCCATGATTATACCACCTGTTGGATAATCTGGGGCTTTGATATAATTCATCAACTCGTCGATTGTAATCTCGGGGTTATGTATGAGTGCCACTACACCATCAATGACCTCACCCAAGTTGTGTGGTGGGATAGAAGTTGCCATACCAACAGCGATTCCATCAGCACCATTTACCAAAATATTTGGAAAACGGCTTGGCAAAACAACTGGCTGTTGCAACGTATCATCAAAGTTTGGATAAAAGTCTACACTGTCTTTTTCGATATCACGTAGCATCTCGGCAGAAATTTTGGACAACCTAGCCTCAGTATAACGTTGTGCAGCTGGTGGGTCACCATCCACACTACCAAAGTTTCCATGTCCATCTACCAAAGGTACACGCATAGTAAAATCTTGCGCTAGACGTACCAACGCATCATATACGGCACTATCTCCGTGCGGATGGTATTTACCTAAGACATCACCGACAATACGAGCACATTTACGATATGGTTTGTCATTAAATAAATTTAATTCACTCATACTATACAATATCCTACGATGTACAGGTTTGAGTCCGTCTCGCACATCTGGTATTGCACGACTAACATTAACCGCCATTGCGTATGCTATGAATGATTTTTTCATCTCACCAACAACAGGCACTTTGATTATATGAGTTTTGTCATTATACAAGATTTCGTCAACATTACGCATGCTTAGGTCAACAAAACTAGTTTTGTTAATTTCTAACCCTTTGTCCTGATTACCTTGATTATCTTGTGACTTATTCTCAATTTCATCATCCAAACGGTCGTCGTCAAAATCTTGATTATCGTTATTGTTGTTCATCATCATACTCCTTTATTTTATACATCAAGGTCTTTAACCAGTGTGGCATTTTGCTCAATAAATTGTCTACGTAATTCTGGTTCTTCACCCATAAGGATGGTGAATATCCTATCCGCCTCAAAAGCATCTTCCATAGTCACTTGCAATAAAATACGCGACTCAGGATTCATTGTGGTAGACCACAATTGTTCAGCGTTCATTTCTCCTAGACCTTTGTATCTCTGTACCTCTACACCTTTTCTACCTATTTCATCTAGATACATATTAAGTTCTTTGTCCGAATAACAGTATTTGTCCACTTTGTTCTTTGTGGCTTTGTACAAAGGTGGTTGCGCAATAAATACGTGGCCATTTTCGATAAGTGGACGCATAAATCTAAAGAAAAATGTCAACATCAATATACGAATATGGCTACCATCAACATCAGCATCTGTCATACAAATAATTTTGTTATATCTAAGTTTGCTTTCGTTGTATTCTTCGCTCACTCCACAACCAAACGCTGTAATCATGTTTTTAATTTCTGCATTTTCTAGTATATGTGGTAAACGAGCTTTTTCAACGTTTAGAATCTTACCACGCAAAGGTAAAATTGCTTGGAACTTGCGGTCACGTCCTTGTTTGGCTGTACCACCAGCAGATTCTCCCTCTACAATATAGATTTCGCATTGACTAGCATCTTTACTACTGCAGTCTGCCAACTTACCAGGTAGACTAGCCGATTCCAAAACGCCCTTTCGACGTGTCATTTCGCGAGCACTACGTGCAGCATCTCTTGCTCGCTGTGCTGTAATACATTTTAGGATTAACTCACGTGCTGGAGCTGGATTTTCCTCCAAAAAAGCACCAAAATCTTCGGCCATAGCTTTTTCGACATAGACACGCATTTCACTGTTGCCGAGTTTTGTCTTGGTTTGCCCCTCAAATTGTGGGTTTGTCAATTTAACACAAACAATAGCAGTAATACCCTCACGAACATCATCACCAGTTAGTTTTTCGTTCTCTTTTAAGATATGGTTTTTGATACCATAGTCGTTAATAGTTTTTGTGAGTCCATTTTTAAAACCTACTAAATGCGTCCCACCCTCTTGGGTGTTGATATCATTTGCGTATGCATGAATAACCTCGTTGTATCCATCATTATACTGAAAGCATATATCAACCTCATAATCATTTCCCATACGGTCAATATGTATAGGCTGAGGAAATAGTGTCGTACGCCCTTTATTAAGACTATCAACAAACTCTACTATTCCACCAACATAATGGAACGTATCATGTTTGGGTTCATCACGGTCATCATAAAGCTCAATAACTAAACCAGGATTTAAAAATGCAAGCTCTTTAAATCTAGACTTGGATATCTCATAATCAAATACAACAGTTTCAAAAATCTCTGCATCAGGTTTGAATGTAACTTTTGTGCCAGTGCCTATAGTCTCACCAACTACAGCAAGTGGCGCTGTAGGTACACCTCGTTTGTATTCTTGATGATATATCTTTCCGTTTTGATAAACATCAACATTCAACCACTCAGAGAGTGCATTAACTACACTAAGGCCCACACCATGCAGACCTCCACTGACAGTATATCCACCGCCACCAAACTTACCACCTGCGTGTAATTTGGTCAGCACTAACTCTACCGAACTAATACCCTCTGGGTGATGTATACCAGTAGGAATACCACGCCCATTATCTTCAACACTACAAGAGCCATCTTTGTTAAGTTTTACAACTATCTTGTTACAAAAACCAGCCAAAGCCTCGTCTACACTATTATCTACAATCTCTGTGATAAGGTGTTGCAACCCTCGTTCATCTGTCGAACCTATGTACATGCCTGGACGTTTTCGAACAGGCTCCAACCCCTCAAGCACTTGAATAGCGTTTGCATCATAATTGCCCAAATTATTTTTCATAATAAAACTCCTTAAAATTTACGCTTAGTGAGTGTAAAAAAAGAACCGTTTAGATACGTTTTTAATACCTAAAAAGTATAGCATAAAAATAAAAAAAAGGATAGCATTTAAATGCGTTTTTTGCTTAATTTATTTGCTTTTTTACGCAATTAAACAATATTTTTAATTTTTGAAATGTTATCTTTTTTGTTTTTATAATTTTGAGTAAGTTTGAGGTGTTAAAAAACAATAGTTTTAAAGTTCAAAAAGGCGTAATCACACCGTCTTTAACACTAAATTTTTGAGCAGGTAATATTGCATTCCACTCTGTACAAGTAATGATGGTTTGAAAATTTCGACAAAAACTCAACAATTCTTTTTGTCTGTCGGTGTCAAGTTCTCCTAGTACGTCATCAAGCAACAACACAGGTGGTTCATCGTACTCGTTTTGCAATAATTCTACTTCGCTAAGTTTTAATGCCAAAACTGCCGTACGTTGTTGCCCTTGACTACCATTCTTTTTTAAATTAATCTCTTGTTTTGTCTGTTCTCTATCTAGGTACTCTAGAGTGATATCCAAATCATCATTATGACACCCAAAAGAAGTATATTCTAACACTTTATCTTTGTCAAAATTTTGTCGCATCATACTTAATACATAATCTACTATTTGGTTAAAATTTAGATTTTCACTCTTCAAACATGAATGATATTTAATATTTATCTGCTCTTTACCTGCAGTGATTTTTTTATGCACCCGCTTAGCAACAAAATTTAATCTATCTACAAAAATCTGTCTTTTTTTTATTATTGTAGCACAAAGTTTTGCAATCTCTGTGTCCCAACTTTCCAACTCTAGCGAATAAGTATTTGTTTTATGCAGTTTTAAGTAGTTGTTTCGTTGTTTTATAGCATGTTGATAGCGGGATAACTCTTGCATATATTGCGCACTTAGTTGACAATTTATGATATCTACAAATCGACGTCTCAGATTAGGAGAACCACTGACTAATTGCATTTCAGCAGGGCTAAAATACACACTGCCAAAATGACCTACAATGTCACTAAGTTTTTTGGTTTGTACTCCATCTAAACTTAAAATCTTGTTTTTGTGTCTATCCAAAACCAAACTAATATTACGCTCAACACTATTACGCACAAAACTAAGTTTTATCTCTGCTTGAGATTTATCAAAGTTAATACATTCACTATCTTTTACGGTACGGGGACTACGTCCGATAGACAAAAAATAAATACTTTCTAGCACATTTGTTTTACCCATACCATTATTACCAACCAAAACGTTAAGATTTGGAGAAAATTGTATACTTTGTTCTTTTAGGTTGCGAAAATCTCTCACGCATAACTTGCTAATGTACATAATTCCTCCATAAAAATCTTGGGTATCTATATTTAATTTTATTTTAACAAATTTTTCAATTTTTAGCAACAAGTTTATTTATTTTTATTAAAACAACAATTCTTGACAATCACAAATCAATTTGGTATAGTTTGTACGTACAAAAATTGCAAACTTTTGCACTTATTCACATAGTTATCCACATTTTTATACAAAAAGGAGCATTTATGCAAAAATATCTAGAAAAACAATGGGCTGAATGTATGGATGACTTTAGCAAAACTTTTTCTTCAGTGAGCTATTCTTTATGGCTTAGTCCTTTGCAACCTTTAAATATCGAAGAAGACAGCATTGTGCTTACTGTTCCAAACGAATTAGCAAAGTCTACACTCGAGCGTCCAAATTACCATGACAAGATTTTATCAATCGTAAAACAGCATTTCAACCTCTCTAACTTTATATTGATACTAGAACAAGAAAGAGATGAATACATAAAAGAGTTTAACTTGTCACACCCAAATGATGAAGACGCGATAGATATCACATCTATCGAAAAACCTATCACCAAACAAAATCCTTTTAATCCACGTTACACTTTTGAAAACTTTGTTGTAGGTACAACCAACCAAGTAATATATGCAGCATGTCGCGCGGTAGCAGAACAACCTGGCAAACGTTTTAATCCGTTGTTTATTTATGGTGGTGTAGGACTCGGTAAGACACACTTGCTACACGCAATAGGCAATTATATTTGGGAACACAAAACACAAAACATTAACATTGTGTACATAACGTGTGAAGATTTTACAAATGACTTTTTGGAAGCATTACGCAAAAAGCAAGACACACTGTCAGAATTTCGTGAAAAATATCGCAATGCAGATGTTTTGTTGGTTGACGATATTCAATTTATTGCCAATCGTGAAAAAACACAAGAAGAATTTTTCCACACGTTTAACAATCTTTATCAAGCTGGTAAGCAAATCATCATCTCTAGTGACCGTCAACCAAAAGATATACCTACACTTACCGAACGTTTACGTTCACGTTTTTCTAGTGGATTTATCCAAGATATTCAACCGCCAGACTTTGAAACTAGATTATTAATAATTCAAAAAAAGATAGAGCTCGAAGATTATTCTTACGCTCCTGGGCTAGATTATCTTTTAGCAGAGCGATTAGATAATGTCAATATTCGAGAAATGGAAGGTATACTCAAAAAAATTCACTTTTATGCAGCTATGCATGGAATGAAAGAAGCTAACAAAGAAGTTATGGAAGAGGTACTCAACTCACAAGGTGAACTCGAAAAGAAAAAATCATCCAGTATTAGCGAAGACAAAATCATAGATACAATATCAAAATACTTTAACGTTCCACGAGATGACTTAATCGGGCGTAAACGTAACAAGGAGATTGTAGAGCCAAGACAGATTTGTATTTATCTTATGTGGTCACTGCTTGCTATTCCACTAACAACCATAGGTCAAACCTTCAATCGTGATCACACAACCATTATACACGCACGTGATAAAATAATGGAACAAGCAAAGTCTAGTCCCGCAACACAAAAAATACTAGAAGATATAACAAAACAAATAAAAAGTGATTAAACAAAAAATTTGTAAAAACCTAATTTACAAATTTTTTGTTTTTTTAGTATTTTACAATTTTTTTTAATTTAAGAATTTGTGGATAAGTTGATACTTGTTAACATTTAATATCTATACTTAGTATACAAAATTTTGTTAAAACATGTTTATGTGATATATACAATGTACTATATAAGTTATATCCAAATACACAATCTCAATCATATTACGATAACCAATGACAATATTTTATTATTTTGATTTTTATAACTATCTATCTATCTATCTATCTATCTATCTATCTATCTATCTATCTATCTAT
>ONVD01000013.1 GCA_900321185.1 uncultured Eubacteriales bacterium | reverse complement strand
TTTATTTTCCGTCAAAGTACCTGTTTTGTCCGAACAAATAATTTGGCAAGAACCCAAAGTCTCAACGGCGTGAAGTTTTTTGACAATTGCCCTACGCTTTGCCATGCGAGATACACCCGTAGCCATAACAATGGTAACCACCGCTGGCAAACTCTCGGGTATGGCTGCTACCGCAATTGCAATAGTTGTTAATAATGCATCTACAACGCTATGTGAGCCTCGCACCAAAACGTTAATCACAAAGATAACAACCGCTATTACCACAACCATTATACTAAGCATTTTACCTAGTTTGTTAAGTTTTTGCTGTATAGGTGTAGTTTCGGGTTTCTTTTGGTCTAGCATCTTGGCGATGTGTCCCAACTCTGTATCCATACCAGTTGCCACCACTACACCCAATGCTGTACCAAATGTCACATTACAACCGCTAAACGCCATGTTTACCCGGTCACCAAGTGGTGTATCGACAGGTAAACCTTTACTGGTAGCCTTTTGCACAGGCTTACTCTCTCCAGTTAAAGAACTCTCATCACATGACAGCCCTTTTGTCTCTACTAGGACACAATCCGCCCCAACGATATCTCCAGCCTCCAACAACAACACATCGCCCACAACAATTTCGTGTGTCGGAATACGTTTTAGGTCACCATCACGATAAACTTTTGAATATGGCTCAGACATCTCTTTTAGGCTGTCCAAGGCCTTCTCAGCCTTGTCTTCTTGGATATACCCAATGACCGTATTCAAGATTACTATACCAACAATAACTCCTGCGTCAATGTAACTTTCGGTAGCATTAGTTACAATAGCCACCACAAGGTTAATAACCGCTGCCACCAACAAGATAATAACCATTATATCTTTGTATTGAGAAAAATATTTGTACCACTTACCGTGTTTTTTGCCCTCAACCAATTGGTTGGGACCGTTTTTATTTAATCGTTTGATTGCTTCTTCAGCTTTCAACCCCGAAGAACAAATGTTGTACCGCTTGTAGATCTGTCCAACACTCATTGTATAAGGTGGTTTTTGTTGCATTATTTGCACTCCATTATGTTTTTATAAATATTAGTATAACTCAATTTGTTGAAAAAGCAAAACAAAAAAGGCAAGTTTTAAAAAAGCAATCTCTGTAATTTGTAAATTTATTGCAAAATATATTTTGTCGAACAATTTACTTTACAAAAACAAAAGCACAGGTTATAATGAATTAAAAGGAGAGACAAACATGAGATTAGGCATAGTAGGCCTACCAAACGTAGGCAAGAGCACCTTGTTTAATGCCCTAACAAAAGCAATGGTACCTAGCGAAAATTATCCATTTTGCACTATAGACCCTAATGTAGGCATCGTTAACGTACCTGACAAACGACTAGATGTGCTAGCAAAAATGTACAATACTCAAAAAATTACACCTGCCACGATTGAATTTGTAGACATAGCAGGGTTAGTAAAAGGCGCCAGCCAAGGTGAAGGACTTGGCAACAAGTTTTTATCACACATACGTGAAGTAGATGCAATTGTGCATGTAGTTAGATGTTTTAACAACGACCAAGTTATCCACGTCAACGGCAACGTTGACCCCAAACGAGATGTAGATATCATAAATTTCGAACTTATTATGTCGGATATAGATAGTCTAGAAAAACAAATAGCCAAGGTATCCAAACAAGCCAACGGCGGAGACAAAACAGCAAAAGCACAACTAGAAGCCCTAAATATAGTCCAACATACATTGCAAAACGGCAAACCAGCCCGCTCTGCTCCGCTAAACGATGACCAAAAAGTTTTCCTAAAAGAAGCATTCTTACTCAGTGCAAAACCCGTGTTGTATGTTGCCAATGTATCACAAGAGCAACTAAACAACATACAAGCATATCCGCAAATAATGGCACTGCATCAACTAGCTAAGGACGAGAACTCTGAGATAATAGATTTGTGCGTAGATATTGAACAACAACTCTCTGGACTTAGTGATGACGAGCGCGCAGAGTTCCAAACTGAATTTGGTATTGATGAATCAGGTCTAGACAAACTTGTGCGTTCTAGTTATCACCTACTTGGACTTATCAGTTATTTAACTGCTGGCGAGAAAGAAGTGCGTGCGTGGACAATCAAACGTGGAACACTTGCTCCACAAGCAGCAGGTGTAATACACTCTGACTTCCAAAAAGGTTTTATCAAAGCCGATGTTATATCTTACAAAACATTGGTAGATTGTGGCAGTTATGCCAAAGCTAAAGAGCTAGGCAAAGTCCGTGTGGAGGGCAAAGATTATGAGGTTCAAGATGGTGATGTAATGCTGTTTAGGTTTAACGTCTAATAAAACATAAAAACAGGAGAATAATTATGGATAAAATTAAGAAATCTCAAATTATTGAAAAAGTTAAAAGTAGTATTCAATTAGTAGCAGATATTTTAAAAAATACTATTAATGCAGTTAAAGAAGACATGATAGATGACTACGAGGCACACAGGGAATATATGTCACAATACAAGCAAGGCCTCAAGAATGATACCTCTTCTCTCAAACACTTAATAAAAAGTAGTAATACCTATGCAATGCTGACGGAATACTTGAATGGCGACGACCACCTAAAAGTGCGCGATTTACAATCTGCATACGGCTCAAAACAACACACTCCTCTCAACCAAGACATACAAGATGAAATCTCCAATCGTGTACGCACTAACCTAGACCACACATACGCTGAGGTCAACAACATCATAACCAACGATACATCGAAACTCAAGACAGCACTTAAACAAACAGAAAAAAATCTAAAATGCATACCCGACGACGTGGATATACTCTATAAAGATAATTCCTTAGATTACAAGCAAGTCTGCAATTGTACGGCAATAGAGATTGAAAAACAAAATAATGAATACGCTAAGGCTTCTCACGAGTTTTTGGATAAATTTGAAGAAACACAATCCTTAAACAAAACAGAAAGCAACAAAACTAAGGACGCAAAAGAAAAAGTCTATGTCAATAAAGCAAAATAAACAGCGTGCAAGACTATACAATTTTTGTATTAAGTATCACAATTAACAAAGAGAGCCTAAATTTAGGTTCTTTTATTTATTCCAAAAAATACTGACAATTTACTTTTTGTTACTTATTATCCTAAACTCAAAGTGCATAGTACTATGACAAACACAGTAGCCACCTGCATAGTACATTGTTAATACTTCCTAATAATATATACAAAACGACAGAAATGTGCATAGTACCTAAATATTTTTTAGAAAAATGTGCATAGTACCATGAAAATATTGCTAAAAACATGTTTTTTACCTATTTTTTAGTTAAATTGTAACAAAAATATAGTTTAAATACTAGATTGGTCTTTATTAAATAATTTAACTTTTATATCTTAGCTATTGATTTTTATTAGACTTAAATATTTTTTTGGTTTATAATTAATTAATTAAAACATAGGAGAAATAGATAATGAAAAGTAAGTTGGAAAAAATTATGAATCCCCGCTCGGTTGCAGTCATAGGTGCTAGCAACAAGCCTACTAGTGTCGGCAACGAGCTTATCCGAGAATTGCAAGGATTAAAATTTAAGGGCAACATTTATCCAGTGCATTTGACAGAAAAAGAAATTATGGGGTTAACAGCATATGACAAGATTTACAATGTACCAGAGACTGTAGACCTAGCGGTGATAGCAGTTCCAGCAAAAAGTGTTTTGCAAGTTGTAGATGAATGTCACGAGGCAAAAGTCAAAAATTTGGTTGTAGTTAGTGCTGGCTTTAAGGAAATTGGTGACGAAGGTAAGATACTAGAGCAACAACTTTTAACTAAGGTTACTGAATACGGTATGAATATGGTAGGCCCTAACTGCTTAGGCGTTATCAACACTAACAAAGATGTCAGCCTTGATGCAAGTTTTGCCCCTGAGTTTCCTACTCCTGGCAAACTAGCATTTGCAACACAGTCAGGTGCATTGGCTAGCGGAATCATTAACTTGTTACCAATGCTTCACCTTGGTGTAGGACAAATCATTTCTCTAGGTAATCAGACTGATATCAATGTTATTGATGCCCTTGAATATTGGGAATCAGACAAAAATATAACAGAAATATTACTTTACATCGAATCACTACCCGACCCAGAAAAATTTCGTCGCGTCGCAACACGCATCTCAAAAACTAAACCAATTTTGTGTCTAAAAGCTGGTCGTAGCAATGCAGGAGCAAAGGCTGCCGCAAGTCACACTGGTAGTCTAGCTGGAGATGATGCCACAATAGAAGGGCTTTTTGCAAGTTGTGGAGTTATACGCGAACTATGCCTTAAGGATTTGTTTACAGTGGCGCAAGTACTCGAAAAATGCCCTTTACCAAAAGGAAATAACTTGGCAATACTCACAAATGTTGGTGGACCTGGTATTTTGGCAACAGATGCTACCGAAGATTTCGGCCTGCGTATTGCATGCTTTAGTGAAAATACTAGTCAACAATTAAGAGCAATCTTGCCCCCTCAAGCAAACATTCACAACCCTGTAGATATGATTGCATCCGCCCCCGTTGAGCACTATGCAAAATGTGCCGAAGTACTATTAAGAGCACCAGAGGTAGATATGTTGTTGGTCATCTACCTTTACATTACAGGTAAGCACGACATCGATGTTTTGCAAACATTAGAGCAACTCAAAGCAAAATACCCCGACAAACCTATCGTGTCCGTATTTATGACTACACAAGATTTTAATCAACGTATCGAACAAGATGTAGCCAACTGCACTATTCCCATCTTTGAATTTCCATATGATGCCATACGTGGTATGGGTGGACTTTACGACCGTAAAATATTCTTAGACAACCAACATAACTCTACTCCTACTTGCAAGGTTAATAGACGCGCGGTCAAGAATATTCTTGAGACAGCAAAACAAAAAGATATACACAACTTGTCAGTTGCACAAAGTTTAGAAGTTTTCGAAAGTTATGGCTTGCCTATTCCACAATGGGGTGAGGCACGTACGTTGTTAGATGCAAAAAAAATAGCCAAACAAATTGGTTATCCAGTGGTATTAAAAATTAGTAGTAATACCATAATACACAAATCAGACGTTGGTGGCGTGGCTGTAAATATTAATAATAGCGATGAATTAACAGTCAAATGGAACGCAATGGTACAAAGACTCAAACAACAAAATTTGATTGACCAAATAGACAGTATCGTTGTAATGCAACAAATTAACAATAGTGGCAGGGAGTTTGTTTTGGGTGCTATAGACAAAGGGACGATGGGACACCAGATTATGTTTGGTATAGGTGGTATATTCATCGAAGCCTTAAAAGAAGTAGCCTTTCGCCCTGCTCCACTGACTCAAAATGATGCCAATGGTTTACTCACTGCCACAAAAGCCAGCAAGTTGCTAGGCAACATTCGTGGCAAAAAAGCCGTAGACCAAAAACTGATGACATCAGTATTGCTAAGACTTAGTCAACTAGTGACAGACTTCCCTGAGATAAAAGAAGTAGACGCCAACCCTCTTTTACTTGACGATGATGGCAATCTATCCACTGTTGATGCGCGAATCATATTGTAGCACTAAAATATAATAAAACGCTAACAAAAACTTTGTATTATGTGCCTATTTTGACAAAAAAGATAATGAACCATCGTTCATTATTTTTTTTTAAACAAAAAATTAAAAATAATTTATCAAAGATACTCGCTTGAATAATACTCTTGATATTTGTTAATTAATTTTAAATAAATTTATTAAATTATAATGATAGAGCTTAAAATTTTATATACTAATTATTTTGTTAACATTTATTTTATTAATTGACATAAAATCTTTAAAAGTGTATACTTTTGCTATTAAAACGAAAGGAGACAAATATGGGGTTATTTAATTTTACAAAAAGGCAACTTTTAAAGGTTATCGAATGGGAAGACGACAGCAAAGATACTGTAGTTTATCGCTATCCACTAACAGACCGTGACGAGATAATGAACAGTTCTACTTTGGTTGTTCGTCCTAGTCAATGTGCAATATTTGTTCACAAAGGACAAATTGCAGACGTATTTTCACAAGGTACATACAAACTTGCTAGTGAAAACATCCCTTTTTTGACCAAATTGTTAAACCTACCTACTGGATTCAATTCACCAATTAAAGCGGAAGTTTATTTTATCAATATCAAACAATTCACTGGACAAAAATGGGGTACACAAAACCCAATCATAATGCGCGATGCAGATTTTGGCAATATTAGATTGCGTGGATTTGGTATTTATTCTTTTAAAGTCAGTGACCCAAAACTTTTTATGAAAGAAATGTTTGGTACCAACAAAGTCTACACTTGTGCAGACGTTGCAACACAATGCAAGCCTATGATTATCCAAGGTTTGAGTGATGCAATTGCAGAGAGCAAAATCAGTGCTCTTGACCTAGCGGCCAATTACAAAGAGTTTAGCACCGAAATTATGAAAGTCACACAACCAGAATTCTCAAAATACGGTCTAGAACTTACTGATATGATTATTGAGAACTTATCTTTACCCGAACAAGTCGAAAAGGCTCTGGACGAACGTACAACTATGGGCGTTATGGAAGACAAAATGGGTACTTACACTCAATACAAGATTGCTAATGCTCTTGAAGAATCTGCCAAAAACCCAAACGGCAATAACCTCGCTGGCCTAGGAGTTGGTTTGGGTGCTGGAGTGACTATGAGCCAAGTACTCCAAAACAACCTAACTACCGAAAACAAGGCCAAGACAAAAGTTGAAAACATGGTAGAGTGTACCAAATGTGGCGCAAAGATTAAGGAGGGCACAAAGTTCTGCCCAGAATGTGGAGCTAAACAAGGTGCTGTTTGTCCTAAATGTGGTACATCAGTTCGCGCAAATGCAAAGTTCTGCCCAGAATGTGGTACGAGACTAACACCACAAAAAGAACTCACCTGCCCTAAATGTGGTGCAAAATTAAAGGCTAACTCAAAATTTTGCCCAGAATGTGGAGAAAAAATAGTTAAGGATGACAAATGAGTCAAGTTGAGTTAAGAAGCAACGAATACAATTGCAAAAATTGCGGTGCAATATTGCATTTTGACCCACAATCTCAAGGGTTAAAATGTGACGATTGTAACTCCGTATTTTTGCTGGAATACAAAAAAACTTTTGTAAAAAAACCAATTACAACTGTTGAGCCTACAGACACAAAACGCGATGAATGGGTTAAGGATAACAAGGTATTTAAATGTAACAACTGTGGTGCAAGTGTAGTGGCAAACAAGTTGGATATATCCAACGTCTGTCCTTACTGTGGTACTAACCTAACTATCCAACTTAACTCAATACCAGGTCTCAAGCCAGATGCTATTGTTCCGTTTGCTTTTGATGAGGATAATGCTGCTGTTAAATTTGTGGAAAATGTAAAACGCAAATTTTACGTCAGTGGTGCATTCAAAAAACGCTTACCTACACAAAAAATTCATGGGACATATATTCCAAGTTTTGCTTTTGACTCAATCACAACATCTACTTACAAAGGTGTTTTAACAAAGACTGAGCATCATGATAAATATACGACCACCACAAGAATACCAATATCTGGTACTTTAAATAAAACTTACGTTAATGTGTTGGTCGAATCAAGTACCAAAATGACACAGTCCGAACTAAATGGCATACTACCCTTTGATATAAAAAAATCAGTTGATTATCAAAACGCATATATATTAGGATATACTGTTGAACACTATGCTGACACGTTGGCTGTTTGTCAAAAAACAGAACAACAAATCATCTCTTCACTTATCCGCAAAGATATATTATCCAAATATTATTACAGTGGAGTAGAATCTTTAAACATCCAGACGAACTATCTAGACACATCTTACAACTATATGCTTGTACCAGTGTACAAATTTGAGTACACTTACAAAAACAAACCTTTTACGACCTACATGAATGGACAAACTGGTAAACTAGACAACAATCTGCCAAAATCTATACCAAAAATTGTTATGACAGTAGTTGTTTGTTTGCTAATAATACTTTTGCCATTTATATTGTCATATTTAAATTAAAAAGGAGAAAGATTATGAACAAAATTCAAAAAGGAAAAGCTGGACTAATTATGTTCGGCATCATACTATTACTCTTGACGCTTGTATGCGTGGCTGGTGCTGTAGCATGCACAGTAAATGCCACAATTGGTTGGTGGATGATAATATTTGCAGTTATACTCTACTTGCTAAGTTTGTTTGGGCTAATTATTAGCATAACATTTATTTGGACAGGGTGCGCTATGAAAGCTACAAAAGGCAACCTAATGGAAGGTAATATACCAGCAGAAAACGGTACACTCAACACTACACGTTGCCCTAACTGTGGCGCAAATGTAAAACAAGACGACATATTCTGCCCAGAATGTAGTAAGCCAATTGCCAAAACAGTCGTTTGTAAAAAATGTGGTGCAGAGAATGATGCTAGTGCAAAAGTTTGTACCAAATGTGGTGAACCGTTAAAATAGGTCTTATTAAAAGTCAAAATATTTGGAAGTAGTAACAAAAAATCTAACACTTTATGTTAGATTTTTTTGTTACAAACATCAACTAAAGTTTTTTATTTAATGACTTGCTCTAGGTAATTAAGTATCCAATCTATTATTTCATCCTTGTTAGTTTCGTTCAAAATTTCGTGACGAGCACCTTGCCACAATTGGTATGTTACACACAACCCTAACTTGCGATAAAGCAAATCTAGTTTGTCTACAAGTTTATGTTTTTTACCCCCAACTGGGTCACATTCTCCACTAGTTATTAACAAAGGTGCTGTGCGCGAAATAGATTTGAGGCTTTGCTTGTTATACATTTTTGCTAAATGTTCAAAAAAACTTACATAAAACTGTGCTGAACAAACCCCACCACAATATGGGTCGCTGTTGTATTTACAAAACGCATCATTGTCACGTGTCAGCCAGTTTTGGCGTTCAAAGCCTTTGCCATATGCTCCAAAACTAAGTTTGTAAATCATTTTTGCAGGCGCTTGTTTACCCTTAAAAAATCTAGTCAACTTCGCCACAATTTTGCCTAATTTTACAGACGCTTGCCCTTGCATATCTGCACTACCACTAAAAACTGCACAAGCGTAGTTATGATATCTTTGCACAACTTCTTGTAACACAAAAGAGCCATAACTATGTCCTAAAATAACCAAAGGCAGATTGTAAAGCTTGTGTAACTTATCTGCAAAAAATATGACATCTTGTACACAATCCGCGAACAAATCTCCATCATATTTTCCTACATCTTGATAGTTCCTAACGGTTTGTCCATGAGCACGCAAATCAAACCCAAAGACAACATATCCTTGCGCATTACATTTTTTTGCAAAATAATCATAGCGCCCAATATACTCTACCATACCATGCACTATCATCAGCATCGCTCGAGGTCGTGTATGCGGTTGCCATGTGGTTGTATAAATTTTTGCGCCATCAAAACTTGGTTCATACACATTAACTACACTCTCTTTTTCCCTCATAAAACATTTTAATCTTCCTTTGTTAATTTGTTTATCAAATTATTCCAGTCGGTATATTCTCTCTGTACCTTTTTTTGATTTTTGCTCGGCTTAAATATCTTACCAATCTTGTATCTAAGACGCAAATCGTCCATATCCTTAAACGCTCCAAACACTAGCCCACTCAAAAACGACACTCCTAACGAAGTTGACTCAGGTTCACTTGCTACCAAAATTTGTTCTCCCAACAAATCACTCTGGAACTGTCCAAAAAAATTGTTGGCTGTCATACCCCCATCTACGCGCACATCAGTAATCTTGATTTTGCTATCCTCTTGCATTTGGTCTACAATTGCTTTTACACTATAGGCTACGCTTTCTAGCACAGCTCTAACCAAATGTGCTTTTGTAGCACCTAGCGTTATATTATAAAATCCAGCACGTATATCATCATCCCAAAAAGGTGCTCCCAAACCACTGAATGCAGGTACAAATCTTACCCCCATTGTATCTGGAACACTTAGTGCCAACTCTTCACTTTCGCCCACCTCATTGATTAAATGTGCTTGATTCTTCATCCAGTTTACGCAACTACCCGCATTGTAGACCGACCCCTCCAACGCATAGGTCGTTTTGCCACCTATTCGCCAAGCTACAGTCGTTAACATTTTTGTTGATTTTACATGTGGTTTTTGTCCAATATTTAACAATAAAAAACTACCTGTACCATATGTATTTTTGATATTTCCTTCATCAAAACACGCTTGCCCCATAAGACTGGATTGTTGGTCACCTAGCACTCCGCCAATTTTGACTGTTTTGCCGTCAATCACCGCATCACCAATATATGCATCACTATCTACAATCTTAGGTAGGATATCTTTTGGGACACCAAAGATATCCAACAATTCATCATCCCATTCACCATTGTGGATGTCAAAAAGCATTGTTCTAGATGCATTGGACGGCTCAGTAACAAAGCGTTCACCTTTTGTTAGCCTAAAGATTAAATAACTATCCAAAGTTCCACAACACAACTTGTTTTGTTGGTACAAAGTAGTGCTTTCGTAACAATTTTGGAGCATCCATTTTATTTTGCTTGCACTAAAATAGGCACTAATTGTTAACCCAGTTTTTTGCTGAATGAGTGTACGTATTTTCTCATCACTTGAGAGTCTCTTACAATAATCCTCAGTACGCTTGCATTGCCAACATATAGCAGGAGTGATGGGTTTACCCGTCTCTCTATCCCACATAACCACTGTTTCGCGTTGATTGGTAATACCTAACCCAAAAATCTCAGATTCATCAACATTTTTTAGGGTTTTACATAAATTTTCGTAAATACGTTCCCAAATCTCTTCCGCATCTTGATCTACCCAACCGTTATGTGGGTAACTTTGACTAATCTTTGAACCATTGGCACGTACCAAGGCGTTGGCTTGGGTGTCAAATAATACTGTGCGGACACTTGTCGTCCCTGCGTCTATTGCTAAAATATATCTTTTTGACATAATTCCCCCTAAAAAACAAATACTCTAATATATAATATCATTAAAATATAAAAATACAAAATGATTTAGGCTTTTTATACACAATTATTTGACTTTAGGTGCTGTAAAAGATAAAATAAAATTGGATGGAATCTCTTTTGGAGGTGAAAATGTTGACAGCAAAAAAAGAGCAATTTGACGTGGCTATTATTGGTGGTGGGATTGTGGGTACCGCTTTATTTAGCGAATTGTCTAGATGTGGAGTAAATGTGGTATTATTGGAAGCATCAGACGATGTGAGCAATGGCAGCACCAAGGCAAACAGTGGCATAATACACTCAGGTTATGACCCAATACCTGGTACCCTAATGGCAAGATTTAACCTGGAGGGCTCAAAAATGTACCCTAGCATGTGCGCAAGACTAGGCGTCACATTTAACCAATGTGGTACACTTACAGTAAGCAACGAAAATGGACGCCAAAAATTGCAAGAATTGCTACAACGAGGTGTTGCAAATGGCGTTGAAGGACTAAAGATTGTAGAATCCGAAGAATTGCACGCACTAGAGCCTAATCTTGTACCAGAGGTAACAGTTGGATTGTTTGCACCAACTGGTGCAATAGTCAGTCCTTACAATGTTTGTGTAGCTCTTGCCGAAGAAGGTATTGTGAATGGAGGTACAGCCTACTGCTATTTTAAAGTCAACAAAATTAAGCAAACGAACCAGGGGTTTGTAGTCTACTCAGCAGATAACTATGCTCCATTAAAGGACATAACCGCCAAATATGTTGTCAATTGTGCTGGTGCAAATGCAATAGAGATTAACAACTTACTTAACATTACACCATTGCCAGATGTTAGTTATGTCAAAGGTGAATATATCTTATTAGACAAATCTCAACAAGGATACATTAGGCGTCCTATTTTCCCATTACCTACCAAAATGGGCAAAGGAATTGTAGCCAATGTAACAGTGCATGGCAATATATTATTTGGACCTACTGCTACCCCATGCGACAAAGATGACACAAGCGTTTCGTCAGATAGCGTATCTCAGATCATGCAACAAGTTAGTTTAACGGTCAAAAAGCCAAACTTTAACAAAACTATCAAACTATTCGCTGGTGTGAGAGCAAAAGTTGGCAAAGATTTTGTTATCCAAAAAGACGACCAACACCCTGGATATTATTACACTTTGGGTATCTGTTCTCCAGGTCTAACTAGTGCCCCAGCAATTGCTGTTTATCTAAAAGAAATGTTGGTTTCTGACGGATTAAAAACAAAAAACATAAAACCTAAGAGGCGCAAGCCTTATGTAGATACAACTACTATGACAAAACAAGAACTAGACGCCCTAATAAAGTCCAACCCAGAATATGGTAAAATCGTTTGTAAGTGCGAAAATGTCAGTGAGGGTGAGATTTTGGATGTATTGCATAGCCCTTTACACCCAACCTCTATAGACGCAATCAAACGCCGTGTACGTCCGTCAATGGGGCGTTGCCAAGGTAGTTACTGCATACCAAAACTTATCAATATATTATCAACACAATTGCATATACCAAAAGAGCAAGTCACCTTGCATGGATATGGTAGTGAACTCTTGACAGGAGATATCAAACAATATGGCTATTATGCTAAAAAGCAAATTAATAAATTAATCAAACAATCCAAAAAATAGGAGTAAGCAATGAAGACAGATGTTGTGGTTATCGGCGGTGGCCCCGCTGGAATGTCTTGTGCCTTGAGTGCCTCAAAGACAGGTGCAAAAGTTGTATTGCTCGAACGTGAATACCGTTTGGGTGGTATCCTAAACCAATGTATACATAATGGCTTTGGATTACATTATTTTAATGAAGAACTCACAGGGCCAGAATATGCATATCGTTGGGAACAAAAAATTGCTAACAACAAAAAAATTAAAATAATATGCAACGCCTTTGTAAACAAGGTCTGCAAGGGCGAGAATTTTGTTAGTACTGCCACCACCCCCGCGGGAATCATCCAAATCGAATCTAGTGCTGTAATATTGGCTGTGGGTTGCAGAGAGCGTCCCGCTGGAGCGATCTTTTTGGGTGGAGACCGACCTGCTGGTGTTTTTACCGCTGGCTGTGCTCAAGCAATCGTCAACTTGCAAGGCAAAACTGTTGGCAAAAAAGTGGCAATACTTGGTTCGGGTGACATTGGGCTAATCATGGCAAGACGCCTTGTATGTGAAGGAGCTTTAGTCGTAGGAATATTTGAGATTATGGATAAATGTGGCGGTAATGCACGCAATTACACTCAATGTGTGCAGGACTTTCACATCCCGCTCCATCTTTCTACAACAATAACAAGAGTAAAAGGTAAAAAACGTCTAAGTGGCGTGTACTGTGCTCCAATGGTCAACGGCAAACCAGATTATACTCGCGAAAAACTCGTACCATGTGACACATTACTATTATCTGTTGGCTTAACACCAGAGACAGAACTTGTGTCTAACCTTGCCCCCGAGACGTATCCGTACACAAAGAGTTATGCAGTGGACGAATTTTTACAAACAAGCGTCAATGGATTATTTATGGCGGGCAATGTACTACAAGTAAATGACCTAGTAGATAATGTGTCCCAAGATGGTGAAATTGCTGGTACTTCTGCGGGGCTTTATGCTTTAGGCAAATTGCAGACCAGTGATAAAATAATCATCACCCACGACGAACATATTCGCTACACCGAACCCAAATATGTATACAAAACCACTAACAAAGTGCGAATATCTTTTCGCACAGACAAAGAATATCGGCGCATTTTTGTAAATGCCACATCTAATGGCGTACAAATTGCACACAATCCAGTTATTACCATAACAAATGGACAAATATATTCATTTGTGATAGACAAATCTAAATTAGGTAAAGATTTGTATCTCAGCATTGAAAAAATAGGAGAAAATTGATATGGATATGATATGCATAAGATGCCCAAATAGTTGCAAATTGCACGTGGCAAAAAAGAATGGTGAATACGTGGTCACAGGCAATCTTTGTCCTCGTGGCAAAGAATATGGCATTCAAGAGGTCACTGACCCACGACGTACTATTACAACAATAAAACAAATCAAAAACGGGACTATCAGCGTTCGCACAGATATAGCCATCAAAAAAGACTTATATTTCGATGTTTTGGAGGCTATAAAGGATGCACCTATAAAAAGAAGTTACAAGATAGGTGATGTTGTTATCAAAAATGTTTGTGGCACGTCTACCAATATTATTGTAACTGGAGTAAATATTATTCCGAAGACAAACTAACAACAAGGGGGTTTTATGAAAATTCAATCAAAAATTGGCAGTTTTATGCTGATACTAACTATCTTTGTGTTATTGTGTACGCTGGCTACATTTATTGTTTGGGCAGTAACAGGCAATTATGTGCCTACAATAATTTTTGTCTGCATGTCCGTACTGTTCTTATTACCCACTTACACAAATACGAATTATGAGATAAAAAATGGTCGCCTCTACATAAATTTTGGCTGGTTTTTGATACGTTATGCCATACCTTGCTACAACATTATCTCTATGACAGATGCACATTCTGTAACCATCTCTCCAGCATTATCCAGTGAGCGCTTGCGCATAACATATATTAAAAATGATAAAATCAAGAGTATCTACATCTCCCCTACAAATAAGGAGTTGTTTAGGTCAACCATACAACAAACGATTGACCAACACAAAGTACAAGCTAACTTTTTACACACTCAAGTTGACCAAACTACATTACAAAATGTAATAGCCAAAGAGCAACAAAAACAAGCCAAAATGGACTCAAAAGAGCAAATAGAACAGCAAAAACAAGAGCAACAAGACCTAAGAGAAAACTCTCGCGAAGTAAGGCGTCTAGAAAAACGTGCACAACAAGCTAAAATTGAAGAATACAAAAACGAACAAAAACAAGCCATTAAGGACGCTACCGAACAACTTAATGCTACTCTTGCAAAGCAAGATGACAAAACAAATATGCAACGCAAACAACTGAGCAGGTTGATTGCTATGCATGATGAACAAGAAAAGCGTGAACGAAAACAAGAAAACGAAAAGTGGGAACGCGAACGTCGTGAAAAACGTCGTCGAGAAAAAGAGCAAAAAAAGTTAGATAGACAACAAAAGAAAGAGCAACAAAAACTAGCTAGACAAATTCAAAAACATATTAATGATTTGGAAGAATGAAAATAAAATCTTGATTGGTAAAACAAAAAACAACATATAAATGAATTCATAATTTTAAAATAACAACAAACAATTCAGGAATTAGAACATACATAGTTAAAAAACCTAAAAATAAATAGGTTTTTTATTTTGATTAACAATCTTATTAGCGACTAACCTAAAATTGATGAATAAAAAATCTAACAATACAATATTGTTAGATTTTTATTTATATCCAAGACACAAAAACTCTCGTTACTTATTCTTTTTGCCTTTTGTTGAAGATGTAGCAACGATGCTTAGGATAATCAACAACAACAAAGCAAAACCTGTAAGAGATATCGTAATGATAGTAAATATAGATGATTCTTCTTCGGTTTGCAACACGAATGTGTTTAAGTCCTTGGCCTTAAAAGTGATTGTATCACCACTTACAGTGTAGTCTATAGGCTCAAACTTAGTAGTAGCGCCATTGTTGGTACAAAGGTTCAAACAAGAATAATCTAATTTGCCAGTTTTTATGACAATTGTCAAATCTTCGCTAGGGGTGTAAATTGCACCATTTTTGTAAAGTGTAAGATTGATTAATGCTTGGACATTCTCTGGGTTATCAATATCTGCACGCGCATTGATAGTATACTGATTGGTTGTGACAGAGGCTTCACCAAAAGTAACCCCTTTTTCAAAACCGTCCTCATTAATTACTTTGATACTGGCATCACTGTTGGTCAGCACCTTAGCCTTAACATATACCTTTTTGCTAGTTTCACCCACAACGTTTAGGTCTGGATTGTTAAGATATGCGCTAACAATGTACGAACCAGAACTGGTAAATCCATTCGAAAATATACCTTTGTCAGTGTTGTAGTATGTAACTATGATTGAGTCGTCATTAATTGCTTGCTCGGTACCTTGTTTTACAACGAATACCCCAAGTCCTGTCCCATTCGCCAAAGACTCTGCAGCAGTGTCATCTACTACTAAATTTGTATCATCTGCCCATGTAATATTAACATCCATTGGAGTAATTGTAAATGTAGTGGTAATAGTACCTGTATAGTTACCAACACCTTTGATTACAACGCCCAAAGTACCTACATGAGTAAGGTCTTGTGTATTTACTCCGTCACGCGTATATTCAATATTGTAATTAACAGTATCACCCGTCATATTGTATACGTTAACCGCTTCGTCGCCCTCACCTATCGTGATATATGATACAATTGATTTTTGGCTCCCAGTATAACTAGCATCTTCGTTAAATACAACTGTGGCACCATCTATCGACACAGGGTCACCTCCTAGTGTCATAGGATTATATATCGGTTGTGCTGTAGCACGAAAATCACTTGCACCAAAGACGAATGCTAACCCAAAGCACAACAACATAATAGGTAGAACAAACAATGCCCAACATATCTTTGCATTTGTTTTGTACATAACTTATCTCCTAACAAAAAATTAGCATATATATATCCATATTATAACAAATATTTAAAATTTTACAAATAAAAACAACAAGTATATACAAATTTTTTAGATATTACAGTCAATCTACACTACTAAAAACAAAAGATAACGTATCACTACATTACCTTTTGTTCATATCAAAGTGGTATTCATCTAGATTACTTTTTAGGTCCTAATCTTATGTTAATACCAGTTGCTATTTGTCTTAATCTACGACGTTTGTTAAATACGATGAGTAAGATAGCCAATACTATAACAATTATCACAATCCCTACAATTAAGCCTATCCACCATGTTGTACCTACCGTCTCTATCTTTTCACCAAATACAAACCCTCCCAAGACACGAGTACTCAACTCTACATGGTCAGCATCTACGCGTTCAAATGGTCGTTCGTAATAAATATCAGTGTCAGAAGGAATGTTGTAGACAATTATTTTATTAGATGACAACGTATCACGACCTACGTTAAATCTAACAAGTAGTGTGTGTGGTGAATAGTATTCTTGCCCATCTTTCCATAATTGAATCTCGTAGCATTTCTTAATATTAAATGAGCGTGTATCAATGACTTTTTCTACTTGTTTGGAGCTTGAATATTCTCTAATGGTCATACGTACACCATCTTCAAAACCTAATTCGTCGATAACGACAATCTTGTTATCAGTAGACTTTAGAATACCTGTTTTGACATAAATGTTTATACTATCAGAGCCATCAATTACATACTCCTTACCAATACATACCACACTAATCACATAGTTACCACCTTGTGTAATACCATCAGTGTAAGTGCCTAATGCTTCGCTATAATATCTAGTGATAATACTTGGTAAGTGTCCCTCGACAATATTGTCTATGGTTGGGGTAATATGTTGAGCAGTTTCTTTTTGCACAATATTATCAGTATCTGTAAATGTCACTACTAATTTGATAGGTGAAACAGTTATCTCCAACGCCTCTGTCACAGTATCTTGACCATCAGTATACGTAACTACAGGCAAACTATCTAGATACAACTCATCACCTTGTGAAATGTTAATCTTGTAGTCAGTTGGCGCTAATTTTAATTCATTACCATTATTATATGTAAGATAAATCTCGAGTCCTGTCATGTCAAATTTGTCGAACGCATTGTACTCAGTCTTGTATGTACCATCAAACCTTATACTAATAGGGGAAACTCGAATAGCTGTTATTGTCACCGTGCCCTCTGCTTGCTCGATATTAGATTGGTCATTAGGATAGAATATCCACTTGTATGAATGTGTGCCAAGCAACAAAACTGTATTTTCGTCATTCCAAAGCAATGCACCATTTGTATCTTGCGTAGATAATCTCAATACTGGCAAACTATCGTTCTCAAAATATACTACATTATCAAACAAAGGGTTTACAACTGCAACACGCTTAACAATACGATAAAATTCATTTCGTAAAGATGAATAGTTGCCTTTTCCTACTAGTTGCATTGCTGCTTGACCAACGTACGCATTGTTAAAGTATCTTATCTCGTAATCTTGGTCTTGGACTAATGTTAATGTATTACCGTCTGATGTGTTGTAAGTAACAACAATATTATTTTGCACGCGTGGTACACCAAAGTTAAATACCATGCTGTCTACAAAATTTGCGATAGATATATCATCACTAGAGATATCTTTGGTATTAACTCTGATTGTGACATATGTGCTACCAATATAATTGCCAATTGCGTTTGCTGTGATACGGACAGTACAAACATTGGTTAACTCTATATCTTTAGGGTCTAACGTATTGCCGTCTTCGTCAGTATATGATAACGTGTATCCGCCCTCTGGGATAACATCAGCATCCGCGCGCACAACTAGGCTGATATCACCGTACGAACTACCACGATACTCAAAACTTGCACCATTATAATAAGTCGTGCCACCAATTGTCAATACGATGTTGTTAATTTCTTTTGACACAATAGACACAGTCGCAACAGTTGTGCCAGTAAAGTTGTTGATACCTTTTACAGTAATAGTAATAGTGTTGACATCTACAAACATATCACTGTCCGCAATATCACTCTCACAAACATAAGTGTAATCTGTATCAGCGCTCAATCTAACATATCTGTAATACAAGTATTGTCGCATATCTTGTAGTATTGCACTCTCATAGCTTGTACCATTGTACTTACGGTTCATCAAGGTTTTACTTTCTAGCATGCCATTTATACTGTATGGTTGAATCTCAAACGTTTGCTCAAAACTCCCCTCATAACCGCCCTTACCGCGAATAGTCAGTTTAGCTGGACTGGTCAAGGTTGTAGCATTTACATTGTTTGTATAGTAATAACTAAAATCAGCATCTGCTGTCATTACATCATTAAGTCCATCAGCAGTATATGTGAGTCTAAAGTTTGGAGTTTGCTCTGCACGATTGTATACGAGGCTAGATATATCGCTTGTCCACTCAAAGTTAACGTTGGCATCTTGACTAAATGTACGAGCAAGGATTGTATAGTACGCCATGATATTGCCTGTGTAGTTACCTTTACCAAGGGCGGTTATAGTGACTACGCCTGGTAAGATATTAGCCGTGTTAGACAACTCATAATCTGTCCCCAAGGTTAACAAATCGACATCAATAGTGCTATCGCTAATGGTAATAGCACTTGGTAATATTGCCGAGCCGGTATAAACAAACTCGGTCTGCTCTCCTATATTTATTGATGCTAGAGCAATTTGCCTTGGCAATATGTCAAAGTTTAATGTCGTTGTACCTTGTGAGATGTTACTACTTGTAGTAGTCTGTACTAAAATCATTCCGCCAGTAGCCACATTCATATTTTCGTCATAAGTTACAGTGTAGTCGCTATTCAACACAAATGTAAGATTGTTGTATGTTGCTGTTACTGTAGGTGTAATCTGAGCATTTTTGTAAACGTAAATTGAAGTATCCGTTGGCAACGTCCAAACAACATCATTAAAGTTAATCTTATTGATATCATAACTAAACGTTTTGCTACCCGTGTAGTTCCCACGTAACACAAGTGTCAAGTTGATTGTACCCGAATGTATCAACAAGTCTGAACCTGTTATATCATCATCTCGCGTATATGTCAAGGTGTAGTCATCAGACTCTACCAGTGTATGCAAGATGTTGTTGTCATCTACAAATGTCAAAGTCAAAGATACTTTATGCTCGATACCATCATAATCAAAACTACCAAGTTCTGTTGGTTCGATTGTTAGTTCGGTGATATCTCTTGGTGCAATATCAAACTCAAACTCTACGATACCATCATAGTTTTGTATAAACTGAACTAATACTAAAGCTTTACTACCATCGGTAGTGGCTTGAATATTGTTTTTGTAGCTAGAAATTACATAGTCAGTACCACTAGCCAACTTACCACCAAACAAGGCGTCACTAAATTGTGAGAACGTTGGTCGGTGTTCATTAGAATCATATTTAAACTCTGTAGGAGTTAGAGTTGTATTAAAGAATTTTGAAACCGCCACTTTTGGTGTAATGGTAAAGTAAAGCGTAATTGTGCTTGCAAAGTTACTGTCAGTATTGGCAGTAATAATTACCGACGCGGTGTTTTGTACAACTGTATATATGCCCGTTGATTCGTTGTAACGGCGTACAACATTTTTGTTGCCAGCGTATTGTACATCATAACCACCTGTCGTAGAGGAATATCCCAGCCCATTGTACATCAGATTTATTACTGGCTCAATTGGTGAGCCTTTGTATTCGTAAGAACTATTTAGGCTATTAGCAAACATAGAAAGTTCCAAAACTTTTTTAGTTATTGTAAAGTTTGTGGTAAACGAACCCAAATAGTTGTTTAGAGTGCCGTCATTGTCACCTACATATTTAGCAAAGTTAAATGAAATGTCAGCATTACCTGCGTTTATGTTGTTATTGTAACTTAGTGTGTAAGAGTCTTGTGGAATTGTTACCGTAACATCATTTAATTTTATCTTTACTTGCAGATTGGTTTTGTCTTGTTCTTTGCCTGTACCATCAAACTCTTGTGTTGCCAAGCCCGAAACGCTGATATTGCCATCAGCAAATGCGCTTGTGATGTCTACTGGTACGATGTCATACTCTAGACTAAGCTGTCCACTATAGCCTACTAATGAGGTCACCACAATTGTCACGTGTCCAACGTTAGTAAAGTCATTGTACAAGTTTTGATATTCTAGAGCATAGTGTTCGTTAATTACCAATCTTTCAGTCGTTGAACCGTCTATATAAGTAAGTGTAGGTATCAATTTTTGTTCTGTTGTGTTGTATGTTACGTTAGTAATACCCGTTACTGTCACCCAAGACAAATCACGATTAGAGATACCAAACCAGAATGTTATGCTACCTACAAAGTCAGAGTTTGTATTGGCTGTTACTATAACAGATGCTAGGTCGTCATCAGTTGTTATGTCGATGTTGTTAGCATAGTTGTAATATACGCCGACAGTTTCGCCATTAAAGGTTAATAATGGCGTTGGACAAATCGCTTCGCCTGTGTAGTGTTGTGTAGATATACTAATAGGAGTCTTGGTTACTAGGTTAGAGTTGATGTCAATTGGTACAATCTTAAAGTATTGTGTCTTTGTACCAGTGTAGTTGCCAACACCTGTTATGACTACTTTTGCATAAGAGTCCACTTCTCCATCTGTCCAATGTACATGGATGTTGTCTACATACTCTATTGTGTAGTTGGTCTCCATTGCGTTTAGGTCACGAGTAGATATATCAGCGTCCCAAACAGCCACACTAGGTATAATCTCACTACCAGTGTAGTTTTGGTCATCAATAGCACTAATATTGATAGAGTCGTTGTTGGTTATGTCTTGTGCTACAATTTTGAATATCAAGTCAGATAGAGTGCCTGCGTAATTACCCATACCAGTTACACTGAATGCATAGTTACCTACCTTCGTGCGTGCAGTATCTACATAAGTTATGCCAAAGTCCGTGTTTAATACAAGTGTATATGACTTGTAAATTAACATACCTTGAGTGGTTTCTTGACTAAGTGATATATTAGAACCTGTGTAAATAATATCAGAAATAGCATCGCTAGATAAGGTTATATCACTTAAGCCTCTACAAGCAATACTGTAATTATAATACAAAATGTTTGTGTAGTTGCCAATGCCAGATACTGTTACTAGTGCTGTGTCTTGACCTGCATTAATATTGTTAGAATAAGCCAGAGTGTAATCTTTGCCTAATACAAGTGCTGTCGTAGATATATCAGTATCTACAAGCGTTACAGTTGCACGTTGCTCAAGTTGGTCATAAACTAGCCCCGTAGTATCAAGTGTAACCATTGTATTCAACAAACCCTTTGGATCTATCTCAAAATCAGCATGCACAGTACCCGCAAAGTTTAGGTTGCCCTTGGCGTCAGCCACAATACGCAAGTTGCCCACGTTAACAAAATCTAAGCTACTATTCTCTACCCATACTCCATCTGTCAATTTGTACCAAACGGTTTTGACACTAGTCACACTAGCATTATTTTGAGAACTAATCACAAATTGTGGTTGTTGACTTGTACCATTGTATACAACAGCAGTTTGTGCAAGACTGATACCTGTCAAATTGTCTTGAGCAATGGTGTACACTGTATTTTTTGCACCATTATAATTGCTGTTGGTTGTTGCAGTAATCGTCAATCTGTACACACCAGCGTTCACAAAGTTTGCACTATCCGATGTAATACTTGCATAGGTGTTGTTAACAAAGTCAGCATACTCAAATCTTATTTCATAATCATTAGTTGTCAAGGTCATATTGTTGTATGTTACACTATAAATTGGCTTTTGCTCTAGACCATTATATATCACATCATCACTCACGCTCAATACGACATCATCCGCAGATAATGCTTTGGTGTTGATGACAAATTCAAATGTCTTGGTACCAGCAAAATTGTTGATACCAGTCATCACAAGTTTGTAAGTGTTGGCATCAATTGGTTCTACCGATGCGTTGGTGCTATCGTTGTTTAGAGCATAACTTACCGTGTAGTCTACATTTTCGATCATGTTGACTGGATAAACATTCGTACCATTTGAATAGTTGTATGTAGGGTTAACCAATAAAGGAGACTGCTTACTACCCGAATAAGTAAATGTTGTGCCATCTACTGGCAAACTAAATATCCCGTCAGATGTATCATCTAGGTCACGTGGCAAAATCGTGAAATTCACACCAAAAGTTTCATTCTCGCTAAAGTTTGGATTAATCGCACGGAATACTACAAGAGCAACCGTGCTTGCATTGATGTTGTTAGCGTAACCATTTACGATATTTTTACTTGTGTCATTATAATCTGTTGCCACTACAAAATCTGTGCCAAAAGTCAAGGTTACAGCGTCGGTATCTGCATCTTTTTTGTAACTTGCTGTTATATCATCTATCGAGTCATCACCAAAAGTTATCGCTTGTCCAGTGTAAACTTGTGCCTTAATGACAATAGTGATAGTATCAGGACTCCAAGGTGCTGGACTAATAACATACTTCCATTCATGTTTATCAACATAGTTACTATCATTAACTGCTGTGACAGTTACATACATCCATTCAGTTGCGTTGACCCAACTATCTGGAACGTGTGTAAACACATAATCTACATCCTTTGTTAGCAACACAGATTGACCGCCAGCACTATAGATATATGTTACCTCAGGGGCAACTTCTTGACCTTGGTAAATTTGGTCATCTGGATATATTTTGTTACCATCACTATCTAATGTTGGGTCACCATTACTATCAATAAGATAATACTTTACTACAATGCTTCCATCAGCGTCTGCTAGAGATTTTTGATTAATACTAAATACAGTGCTTGCTAAAGGGTCATTGTCCTTAAAGTTAATATTTGCGGATGTAACTTTTATGGTAATGTCTCCGTGAGCGACAAATTCACTATCTGCACTAATTTCTTGGTCACCACGGTAATATGTCAAAGTATAATCATCAGCACTAAGGGTCAAACCACTTTGAGTAGTAACATTTTTTACTTTGATGTTATCTTTTTGCGAAAGTGTGTTGTACGTCGTGTAAGACTTGTTTAGTTCTATCGAACCAATCACCGCTGGAGTGATGGTATATACGGCGTATGCGCTGTCGGTAAAGTTTTGACTAGTACTGTTTGCCACAACAATGACATACACAGTACCAACACTTGTCTTGTCAGAGTCACCACTACCAATAGGTGAATCGGCGGCAACCTTGTAATAAACACTATAATCTGTTGCTGAAACGTTTACGTTAGTGTTGGTCATTACTGATGAGACAATAATGTTTTGCTCACTTGCACTATACTGTCCTGTGGGGGCTTTTAGATTAACAGCAGTAATTATTGCTTTGTTAATCTCAAACATTAATCTTGCCACGCCTTGGTAGTTGCCAATACCAGTCGCTACAATGTAGTTTGTGCCAGCATTTATAGCATCGTTCGAACTATCACTAGCCTTGTAACTTAGGGTGTAATCTGCATCTAATGTCAAATCAAAATTAATATCTCCGTCAGTTACACTGACACTTGGTTTTACAACACTGCCTGTATAATATAATGTATCTAGGCTGTCACGTATGATAGACACTTTGGAGATGTCACGTGGAGTTATAGTGTAACTAAGTGTAGTACACTGACCCTTAAAGTTGCGAGATGTATTGGCGTCTAATTCTAGAGTGATGCTTCCGTAATTCTTTAGGTCCGTAGTTGCAACACCGTTTCGTAAATAAGATACC
>ONVD01000017.1 GCA_900321185.1 uncultured Eubacteriales bacterium | reverse complement strand
CTTTCAAGGTTATGTATCAAAAATTATGTATTAATACGAGATGTGGATATAAGTTTTGTCGATGGCTTGAATATCATAAGTGGTGAAACTGGAGCAGGTAAATCTATCATCATCTCCTCTGTAGGGTTTGTTTTGGGGGCACGCTCAGACAAAAATATAATTATGCAAGGCACAGATTTTGCCAGAGTCGAAGCACAATTTGATAAGTTAAATAGTAAAACTTTGGATATGTTGATGAGTTTTGGTATAGAGGTCGAAGATAGCTTAATCATTAGTCGTAAGTTAAATATTGATGGCAAGACTGAGATTAGGGTAAATGGGCAAATAATAACTCTTTGTATGTTAAAACATATTACTGAGAGTTTGTTGGAGATATATGGGCAACATGCTTATCAAGTATTATTAGATGAGAGTAAGCATATCGACTTTGTTGATATGTGTGCAAAAAATGAATTGGCAAAACCTTTGGCAACTTTGGCACAGTTGTTGGATAAACAAACCGAGATTCAAAAAACACTGGATTCCTTGCTATCTGATGATAGTTTGCGTGAACGTGAAAAGGAGATGCTAGAGTATCAGATAAATGAAATTGAGAATGCCAATTTGCAACCCAATGAGGATGATTTACTTGCCGACAAACTAAACAAAATGAAAAATACTCAAAAAGTAGTGGACATCTTGAATAGTAGTTTGGCACTGCTACGCGATAATGAAGAAACTAATGTGATTAGTGCTTTGTATAATATTGAGCATAATTTGTTAACGATTAATAATATTGATAAGCAAATTGACGAAACGCAACAACGTATCAATAGTGCAAAGATAGAACTTGGAGATGTGGCGGATACGCTTGAACACGCGCTCAATCAGTTTGATTTTGATGAACAAGATTTTAATGAGGCAGACCAAAGACAAGATTTACTTAATAGTCTAAAGCGTAAGTATGGTGCAACAGTAGATGATATTCTAAAGTTTTGTGATGATGCGACTAAGAGATTAAATTTACTAAAAGACAGCGAATCGGTAGTTTGTAAACTAAAGCAAGACATGTCAGCATTAAATGAACAAATTAAATCTTGCTGTGACGAGATAACATTGATTAGGCAAAAATCTGCACAAAAACTCACGTTGCAATTATTGAATGAATTGAATACGTTAGGTCTTAAGGGTACACAATTTGAAGTGAGATTTGAAAAAGTCAATGTTACTACAAAGGGGTGTGACAAAATCACATTTTATTTTAGTGCTAATATAGGTCAAAAACTTATGCCACTTGCCAAGGTAATCTCTGGCGGTGAAATGTCAAGATTTATGCTTGCTTTTGATATTATTTTTGGAGAGAATAAGTTTGGTACATTGATTTTTGATGAGATTGATACAGGCATCAGTGGAGAGGTTAGTCATATTGTTGCACAAAAAATGTATACACTATCCAAGAATAACCAAATTATTGCCATAACCCATTTACCAGCCATATGTGCAATGGCTGACGCGAATTTTAAGGTGCAAAAACATTTACAAAACAACCAAACTGTGACAGTTGTTGAAAAATTAAACACCGAGCAAAATATTAACGAAATTGCAAGACTTACGGGTATGATATCTCATTCACAAGTAGCAATTCAAAGTGCCAAAGAACTAAAAGCGATGTGCGAATTGAAAAAACAGAGTACGGTATCTCGTGCTTAATTGACATTTTTTACCTTGCTCTAGATAGCATAAAATTGTAGATTTATGCCAATCTAAACATACGAGGTGTATTAATGCGAATAGGTAAAATATGTTATGCCGTTGTATTGACTATGGCAGTCTTGTTTGCTCTATTGTCATGGTTTACGCCATTGCGTGAAGTTGTACAAATGCCCAATAGTGTACAATTGAGTCAAGGCTCCATAAATGATTATTTGAATACACAAAACATAGGGTTAATATCATCCAAATATAACGAAAGCCAAAAATCTATTGATTATTATCTTTGTAATACTATAAAAATTAAGTCTGTCGAGGCAAATATTGTGCCTGACAAAACAGTTTTGTTGGGTGGGGATACAATAGGCTTTGAGTATGCTAGCGATGGTGTGTTAGTTTTAGGCAAGAACAAAATTTTTACGAAAGATTCTTTTGTAGATAATATTATAAACAATGAACTAAGCGAAGGAGATATTATTACTAGTGTTGACGGTAAGGATGTTAACAACGCGTACGAAATTAGCCAAATCTTAAATACTCGAGCAAATAGTCAAGACTTTGTAAACATTCACGCAATTCGAAAAGGTAAAGAATTTGATACTAAATTAAAACCAGCATATGATTTATTGACCAAAAAATACAAACTTGGTTTGTGGGTAAAGAATACGATGAATGGTATAGGCACACTTACATATATAGACCCAACTACAAAACGCTTTGGCTCGCTTGGTCACGCTATTTTGGATAGTAATACTAGTGTGGCTATGCCAGTGCTAAATGGTAACTTGTATGATTGTACTATTCTAGGTGTAAGACGTGCTATGAGAGGTAGCGCTGGAGAATTTAGGGGCATCTTAAAAACAAATCAAAGTCTAGGTAGTGTAGATATTAATACACAAGCAGGTATCTACGGCAATATTACAAGTGATACGCTTTTGCAAGATAGAATACAAGTAGAATTGGGAGGCAAACACACGGTAATACCTGGCAAAGCACTTGTATACACATCTATTGATGGTAAAAGCGTGAGAGCGTATGATATTGAGATAATAAAGACCAGTCATCAGTCTACCAACAATCGTGACATGGTCATAAAGGTTACTGACCAAAGACTCATACAAGCAACTGGCGGTATAGTGCAGGGAATGAGTGGTAGTCCTATAGTTCAAAATGGTAAATTAGTGGGAGCAGTTACTCATGTATTTATCAACGACCCCACTAAAGGATTTGGTATTTATATAGACAATATGGTCAAAAATTAGTAAATTTTAGACATTTTTGTACAAAGGCTTCACATTTTAGTACGATTGATGCTGTAAAAATTTCAAATTTTTTAGAATATTTTTATTTAATTTTCAATAATATTTGATTATTGTAAAATAATGTGGTACAATTTTTTAAAATATAGGGAGTTTTTAAAAAATGTGTACAAACAAATTTATTGCAATTTATTATTTTAGTAATACCAATTCTTACGATAGCAATTTGCGTTTACATTTCCAAAAGCAAGGAGTCGAACTAACATACGAGACAAACTTGTCAAGACTGCTATCAAAAATTGTTCTTTTACACCCAATGATGTTAGTTGTGGACAAGATACCATTAGATTTTTTTGACCAATTTTCGGATTTGTTTGGTATGGAATCGCCCTTTTATGTTCCAAGTGTTTGTTTTTTACAAGATATTAAAGAACTGAAAAATCCTAATATACCTTACAATTACTTAATGTGTGGGTCAAAAAATTATGAGCAAGTGTTGAATACAAAAATCTGTGAATGTCTTACTTACAAAAATAATCCACAGAGTATAACTAATTTTCCAATAACACGCTTTGAGGATATTACTAATGTATTAGTTGGGTTGGGGATTAACTCCAAGTCTAGTGGTTTGGTTTTTTTAAAAGATTGTATTAATCAAATAATTATTGATGGTTGCAAAGCTTGTACTCTTTATGGGTCTGTCTATCGAGTAGTCGCAACCATGCATTCTACCACTATTAACAATATGGAACGCTGTATGCGTACATCTATCAACAAAGCTTGGAAATCTTATTCATTACATAGCAAATCTAATTTACCACAAAAACCCAGTCTGGATTTATTGTTTGCCTCTAAACCAACCGTCAAAGAATTTATATATTTTGTAGCTAATTATATAAAAGATAAAGAATGCGAAAATAGATTAAATTCGATGGTTTTTGGGATGTCTCAAAGAGTTGCTCTGTAAGCATAATTAAACAATTTTTGGCGTATATTGTTATATGCCATTTTTTGTTTCTAAGTTTAGAAAAATTCAAGTTTTTAAAGATTGTATTGTTGAACATTTTTATAAATACAAAATGCAATATCTCATTCTAGGTGTTATTGTTTTGAGTGCCTTGATTGTGGGATTAATTGCAGGTTTTAAAAAGGTTAATGAGGCTACATTAGCTACGCTACCAGATGTTACTTTTGGTAGATATTTACAAAATACCATTACACTTGGACAATTATTTGTATCAAGGCTCTTTTCATTTGTGGGTATATTAATACTTATTTGGTTGTTACATTTTAACAAGTGGCTAGGATTGTTTAGTGTCATTATACTTATCTACAACGCTTTTGTAGTTGGTTGCACTTGCGCAATATTAATGTCATTGTGCAAATTTGGTGTATTTATTATGCTGATATATATACCATGTCATTTGTTAACTCTATTTTGTTTGATAGCTTTTACAGCAGTGTGTATAAATTTTAGTTTTGATACGTGTAATTCTGGGGTTGGTAGTCTTAGTAAAGAATTTTTTGACTCCATCAAATTTGTGCTAATCGCTATATGTCTGTTGCAGTTGGTTGCTTGCATACTAGAAATTTTGTTATTACCTTGGATTAATTCTGCCATAATCATTACTTAGGTTTTGTTTTGAGGTACATAAAAAGTTGATTTAATGCAAAAAATAACACTGAGGAGGAGAAAATGAACAAAATAAGTTTTTTAAAAATTTTATGCATTACGGTATTCGTTATATCTATGGCAATCAGCATCATCTTGTGTTTACCAGGTAATTGGGATGATGTAAAAGCCAGTACCGTAGATGAGATAAACTCAAAGGCATATTGCCTTATGGATTATGAGACGGGTGATATCTTGTTAGAAAAAGATAGCAAACAGCATTTGCCTATTGCTAGTGTAACAAAGACTATGACGCTTTTGTTAACATTCGAAGCCATCGAACAAGGAAAGTTTGGTTTTGATGATATGTTGTTATCTAGTAAAAATGCAAGTGGTATGGGTGGCTCGCAAGTGTTTTTGGAACCAGACACCAAATACAAAGTGAATGACCTTTTGTATGCTGTTATTATGAGTAGTGCTAATGATGCTAGTATGGTATTTGCAGAAGCAATTGCAGGAACTGAGGCGTCATTTGTGGATATGATGAACAAAAAAGCACAAAGTTTGGGACTTGTGGATACCAATTTTGTTAATTGTACAGGTTTGCCAGCCAACAATCATTATTCTTGTGCGCATGACCTAGCGATTGTGATGCGTCAACTTATAAATCACAAAGAATATTTTAATTACACACAAGAAAGACTTCGAGACTTTGTACATCCAACTGGGAGAGTCACACAAATGACCAACACCAACAAACTAATGCGTGCTTACAGTGGTTGTGATGCTGGTAAAACAGGCTCAACAGTTGAGGCTGGGTATTGTCTATCGGCAACCGCAATTCGTAACGATATGCGCCTTATTTCGGTCGTTTTGGGTGCTCAAAACTCCAAACAACGTTTTGCAGATTGTGCTACCATTTTTGATTATGGATTCAACAATTACGAATCAAAGTGTATTGTAGATACACAACCAATATTGTATCCAAATTCGATTGCTCACGCTAAAACTTTAGAAGTATACGTTCAACCAGAACAAAGATTTTGTCAGTTGACAAAAAAAGGTGAAGATATTGATTTACAAGTGAATTATGAATATTATGATTTGTCTGCACCACTAGAGCAAAGTGCCATTGTAGGTAAGATAATAATTACCAAAGATAGTGTAGTACTCAAAGAAATTAATCTTATCTTGTCACAAAATGTAGAAGCGATGAATTATTATGACAACATTCAGTATATAGCCAAATACTGGTAACAAAAACCCTTGTTAAACAAGGGTTTTTTATATAAAATAAAACATTGCACCTTAAAAAAACGTTTTTGTTAATCTTATGTTATGTATCTAAAGTTGTTGGCAAACATCCCAAAGGTATACTGGCTAGCGACTTAGGTCAATTTAAGCGGTATTATCACAATTTATTATGGTCGTTGAGATTTAGCAATATTAAAATTTGACTTATTCAAATTTTTACGTCACAGAGGTTATATATAATGTTGCTACAAGAACATAAGGGTATTAAACCATAAAACGAGCAAAAGTCTGTTTGAATATGTTGGTATTGATAAAAAATAATTTTAAAAAGAGATACTCTTGGTATCTCCTTTTTGTAGTTTAAGATTTTAAATTATAAAGACGTGTTAGTTCTTGTTGTGCTAGATGTTTTGTTGCTTGGTTTAGAAGTTGTGTTTAGTGCAGACTGTGCTGTGCTTTGGTTGGTAGTCGAATAGATTGTGTTTGTGGGAGTATTTACACTACGATTTTGGTTGACTTGTGATTGATTTGTTGTGTTGACAAGGTTACTTTGGGTAGTTCGATTAGTTGTCGTTGCATTGTTGTTAAGTGTCGTATTATTTGTGGTAGTGTTTGTGTTAGCATAGTTTTGTAAAATTTCTGCTACATTATCCAAAGCTTCGTTTAGACAGTCAAAGCAGACAATGCGACTACCTAGCATACTTTTTAGTTCGAGATAGTAAGGGCTGTTTGTACTTGTGGTATCAAATGTATTGTTAGTCAGTGTGTCAACATCCATAGCAACAATAATTCGCGATTTCATAAGCTTTTGTGTAAGATGTTCAATAACACCCATATAGCCGTTCATAAGTGTTGATTGTTCTGCGTCCAAAGTAATGGTTTGTCCTTCATAATTGTTAAGTAAATTGTTGATGTTTTGTATTTTTGTATTAAATTCTTGTTTTTGTGCAGTCAATTGATTTTGTAATGTTTGAATTGTTGTGTTTTGCGTGTTGGTCAAATCTGAACTTGTATTAGCCCTAACGCGATTGCTAATTACATTATTTGTATTTTGTGTTGCAGTCTTGGGTTGTAGATTTGTGTTTGTGCCATTTTGTACATTTGTGTTGTTATTATTTTTTGTTGTTGGAGCAATATAGTTGGACGTTAGTCCGTTGTTGGTTCCGTTTGTGGTGTTATTGATTTTTGTTCCGTTGTTGTTGTAAACATTGTTATCTATGTTTTGGTTGGCATTGTTTTTGTAAGTGTCTACGTTGTTTGTACGTACCATACTATCAAGGTTGCCTTGATTTGTATTTCTATTCAACATGTTGTTATCTACAGTTTGGTTGCCATTTCCGTTGTTTGGCAATACACCTGAGTTAGCGTTGCCGATACCATATGGTGATGTCCCTTTGTTGCTATATGCAATATTTTGATTATTGGTATTGTTAAAAGCCGTATTGTTAGCGTTGTTAAAAGTAGTGTTGTTAGCGTTGTCAATAGCGTTGTTGTTAATTGCGTCAGTATTGACAGTAGTATTGCCACCGTTGTTGACATTCAAGTTGTAAGGTTTACGTGGAACAATATTGCACACTCCGTCTTGGTGTAATATCATAAAGCCGTTGCCAATCAATAGGTCACGGTCTATGGTAGTTTGTTCTTCATCAAAAGCCAGTGCGGAACATTCTTCACATGTATGTGCTGGGTCTAAATTTGCACAAACAGTACTACCAAGTGCACCTGTTAATGCAAAAGTTAAAGATAATGCAATCAATTTTTTCATAAATTCACCTCTATATTTTATTTTGACAAAGTTAGTTTGTTTAAAAAACCTAAAAATATTTATCCAAGTTTTGTATTTAGGTTTAAAATTTTGAGAAAATGCAATATTTATTTTGGGAGGCATTCATGGAAGATACAGAAAGAAATAAAAAATATAATGATTACTTAACACACAAGATTCCCAAAACTAAGCCTTGGCCATCATTATTCCATGCTTTTTGGATAGGGGGTCTTATTTGTGTATTAGGTGAATTGATAAAAGATTTGTTAATGCTTGGTTTTCCCACAATGGCTGTTGACGAAGCCAGCACTTGGGAGTTAATTATCTTGATTGTTTTGGCATCAATATTAACAGGAATTGGAGTTTATGACAAATTAGGTGCTTATGCTGGTGCTGGTAGTATTGTTCCTATTACTGGATTTAGCAATTCTATCACAAGCCCTGCACTAGAATTTAGGCGTGAAGGTATCATTTTTGGATTGTGTGCAAAGATGTTTGTTATTTCTGGCCCTGTAATTGTGCTTGGGGTTGTGGCCAGCATAATTGCAGGTGTCATCAACTTGATTGTGTAAGGAGATTGTATGAATAGAATTGGCAAGTCAACGTTAGTTTTTAATAACAAGCCACGAGTGATTGGCAACTATTCAATAGTAGGGCCAAAAGAAGGTCGAGGTAATTTTGCTCAGTATTTTGACAAAATCTTGGATGATGATACGTTGGGTGAGAATACATACGAAAAAGCTGAATGTAGATTGTTAGAGCAAACTGTAAAAAACGCTATTGGTAATGCCAAACTACACCCAAATGACATTGATTTTATGATAGTGGGTGATTTGATGAATCAAATAACCAGTTCTAGTTTTTCTGCGCGTTCATTACAAATACCATATCTAGGGGTGTTTGGAGCATGTAGTACTATGGCAGAAAGCCTTGCTTTGGGGGCAGTGTTAGTAGATGGAGGTTTTGCAAATAACGTAGTATGTGGTACAGTCAGTCATTTTAGTTCAGCGGAGATTCAGTTTAGATATCCTCTAGAACTTGGTACTCAACGTCCACCTACCAGTCAATGGACAACTACTGCGAGTGGTGCAACAGTGCTAGCACCACACAAAACGGGAGTAGCAGTTACCCATGCGACGATAGGTAAGGTCACTGACTGGGACGTTAGTGATGTTAATAATATGGGTGGGGCAATGGCACCTGCAGCATATGAGACATTAAAGCAACATTTGAATGATTTGAGTATAGACCCAGATTATTATGACCTAATCTTGACGGGGGATTTGGGTAAATTGGGTAGTGAGGTATTGATGGATTTGATGGAACATGATGGTATACATTTAGGCGTAAATTATAGTGATTGTGGACAAATGATGTTTAAAAATACCCAAAAGACATTTATGGGCGCAAGTGGTTGTGGCTGTGGGGCTAGCATCCTTAATAGTTACGTTATGCAAAGATTAAAAAATAAGTCTCTAAAGAATGTTTTATTTATGGCAACTGGCGCGTTGCTAAGTCCTCTTACTTGTCAGCAAGGAGAATCTATTCCATGTGTAGCGCATGCAGTTGTACTAAAGGGAGAAGATTATGTTTGATGCTTTGATGTATTTAAAAGTGTTTTTGGTTGGTGGGTTTGTATGTATGCTAGGACAAGTGTTGATAATAACCACTCAAATGACTAGTGCACGCATTTTGGTAACTTTTTTAATGATTGGTGTTATTATGGAGGTCTTTAATGTTTTTGAACCAGTCAAGGAGTTTTGTGGTTCGGGTATAACTGTACCTATAATTGGGTTTGGTTACTCTTTAGCAAAGGGTGCTATGCAAGCATACGAAACCGATGGTATATTAGGATTATTTACAGGCGGACTGCAGGCAGTAGCTGGGGGAATTGCGGCTGCTGTAATATCCGCATTCATAGTGGCATTAATAGCTAAAAGTAAAACAAAACAGTAAACCTAGACCATGCTTTTGCATATATATATTTATGCAAATAAAAAAATTGCGCAAAAGATTGTCAAAAAAGCGTAAACTAATCTTAGTTTTTAGCATTTTGTTGATAATCTTTATTTTTACATTGGTATTTTTTAACTCATATGTCAATCCTATTATCATAACAATCAGCGAAGCAAGTGTAAAAACGATGTCCACAAAGGCTGTTAACGGAGCTGTGCAGACAGTCATAAACAACACGGATTTGTATGATGAGCTCATTGACATTATGGTAGATGACCAAGGTAATATAACTATGTTTCAGGTCAAGTCTGTCCAAATCAACAAATTAAGTAAAGACATTAGTAGAACAGCCCAACAAAATCTAGAGTTAGCAAGTACTGAGGGGGTAAGTATTCCTTTGGGAACTTTGTCAGGAGTGTCTCTGTTAGTTGGTGTAGGCCCTGAGATGAAATTCCATATTTCGCCAATCGGAAACATTCAGTCATCGTTTAGCAGTGAGTTTACATCGGCAGGTATTAACCAAACTAACCACCGTATATACTTAACCTTGGATACTACTATTAGTATAGTGTTACCAACTAGCACTTGCACTGTTAACACTCGGTCACATATCCTCATTTGTGAGTCAATCATTATAGGCAAAGTACCTGACACGTATCTAAATTCTACTAGTTTAGATGAGATGCTTAACTTAGTTTCATAAAAAATTTGTGAGTTAAAAATCTTGACTTTTTTAAATTAATATAATATAATACACATTAACAATGCGATGATGAGAGACTAGTAATCTATGATTGACGCCTTTTTAGAGAGTAAGCGATGGTGAGATGCTTGCAAGGCGAACATAGACGAATTCACTCTCTAGCTCTTGACTGAATGGACTTTTGGTGGTCGGTAGGTTGAGCGTTTGTGTGGTGACGAGATACCATGTAATGAGTGCTTTAGGCTGATGCTTAAAGAATTTAGGTGGTACCACGGAGTAAACTTCGTCCTAAGAGAATAGGCGAAGTTTTTTTATTTGGAGGAAAACATGCAAGAAAAAATTGACAATATCATCGAGAGAGTAAAAACAGAAATTTTAAATGCCAGCAACAAACAAGAGTTAATTCAAATTAACGCAAAGTATTTGGGCAAAAGCGGTGAATTATCCCTTTTGATGCGTGGACTAAAAGACCTTAGTCCAGCAGAAAAGCCTAAAATGGGGGCCATACTCAATCAAGCGCGTGACCAAGTGTTGGCACTTGTTCGTCAAAAAGAAGAGGTCTTGAATGACCAAGAGTTGGCACAAAGAATTAACAATGAGCACGTAGATATAACTATGCCTGTCAAGCCACTACAAGTTGGGACTTTGCATCCAATAGAGATAATCCAACGCGACTTGATAGAATATTTTGTTAGTCAAGGTTTTAGTGTAATGGACGGCAGGGAGGTAGAGACAGATTATTATTGTTTTGAGGCTTTGAATGTCCCAAAAGATCACCCTGCACGTGATGCGCAAGATACATTCTATTTTGATGCAGAAAAACTACTGAGAGTACATACATCTGCGACGCAGATTAAGACTATGGAATCTCGAACTCCTCCTATCAAAATGATTAGCACTGGGCGTGTATATCGTGTAGATGAGGTAGATGCGACACATTCACCAATGTTCAATCAATTTGAGATTTTGGTCGTAGATGAAAATGTTACAATGTCAGACCTTAAAGGAATGCTTGAGAACTTAGCAAAACATTTGTTTGGTGAAAAGACTCAAATTAGATTAAGACCTTCTTACTTTCCGTTTACCGAGCCAAGTATTGAAGTAGACGCAACATGTACACATTGTGGAGGTAAAGGTTGCCCAGTATGTAAGCAAACTGGTTTTATTGAGTTGTTGGGCGCTGGAATGGTACACCCTAATGTACTTAAAAACTGTAAAATTGACCCTAACAAATACATGGGTTTTGCAGCTGGATTAGGACTGGACCGCATCGCAATGATAAAATATGGTATCAATGACATACGTGACCTCTATGATGGCGATGTTAACTTTTTGAAGCAATTTAGATAATAGGAGATTTTATAAATGATTGTTACATACAAATGGTTATCAGACTTCGTTGACTTGCAGGGTGTTACCCCCAAAAAAGTTGCTGATACTTTCACTTCTATAGGTTACGAAGTAGATGAAATGCGAGAGTTGTCAAAGGGTATGGAACGAGTAGTAGTAGGTAAGATTGAAAAACTGTCTCGTCATCCTAACGCGGATAAATTGCAAGTTTGTCAAATCAACATAGGACAAAACAAACCTGTCCAAATTTTGACTGCTGCCACCAATGTTTTTGAAGGTGCGATAGTACCTGTAGCGTTGGATGGTGCGGATTTACCAAATGGCAAACTTATCAAAACATCAAATATGCGTGGACTTGAGAGTCAAGGTATGCTATGTTCTGGTGAAGAATTGTGTATTGATGATTCTGTATACGAAGGTGCATCTGTAGATGGTATAATGATAATAAGAGAACAAGACATTCCGCTAGGGACTAACATTGCTGTACTACTTGGTATGGATGATGTAGTATATGACCTAAGTGTACTTGCCAACCGTCCAGATTGCCAAAGCGTTAAGGGGTTGGCAAAAGAACTTGCCGCTGGGCTCAATCTACCTCTCAAAGACGCATGCTTTAAGTACAAAGCCCAAAAAATTGACCTTCCTTTGTCACTTGAAATAAAAGACTCTGATTGTCCTTATTACTTAGCATGTGTTGTCAAAAATGTAAAAATACAACCGTCTCCAAAATGGATGCAACAGAGACTAAAGTTGGTCGGTTTGCGTCCACGCAATAATATTGTAGATATAACAAACTATGTATTGTGGGAGTTAGGACAACCACTGCATGCTTTTGATTACGACAAGATTGCGGGGCAGACAATTGTAGTTAGAAAAGCTAAAGATGGCGAAAAAATCTTGACATTAGACAACAAGATTCACGAGTTAACAAAGGATATGACAGTGATTTGTGACCTGGACAAACCTATAGGTCTAGCGGGCATTATGGGTGGAGATGAATTTTCGGTAAATGACACAACAAAGAATATCGTATTCGAAAGTGCCACATTCAAGCGCGAAAGTATTCGCAAAACGAGCCGAAAACTTGGTATTAGGTCTGATGCTAGTGCAAGATACGAACGTGGAGTAACGCCTATCTCATGTGTAGCAGGGCTAGATAGAGCTTTGGCATTGATTGATAAACTAAAAGTAGGTATCATCTCAAACGAAATGGTTAGCAATACCAGTGTTGATACAAAAGGAAGAGAGATATCCTTCCCATTAGATTATATTAAGAGACTATTAGGCATCGAGATTCCAGAAATGGACATGATTAGGATACTTGGCAACCTTGGTATTACAGCGACTATAAAAGGACGAAAATTATATTGCATAGTACCTACTATTCGTACAGATATTGAAGGTGCTAATGACATAATAGAAGAGTTGATTAGGTATTATGGTTTTGACCATCTCAACAACACTACTTTGGGTAATACCACATCCATAAAAGGTGGTTTGAGTCAAAAACAAAGCATGCGTAATAAAGTGCTGGATTTAATGTTGCATACTGGTGCGCATCAAGTGTTTACGTATTCGTTTATTGCTCCAAAGCAACTAGACAACCTTTTGTTGCCACAAGATTCTGTACTTCGTAACGTGTTGACTATCTCAAATCCACTGAGTTTAGATTATTCTATCATGCGTACAACTCTTGCATCTTCGTTGTTCGAAGTAGTAGCCAACAACCTAAGTCACAAGAATGATGATTTTGCCTTGTTTGAGCTCGCTTGTACTTACGAAAAATCCTCTACTGATAATATGCCACAAGAGCATAACATTTTATCGTTTGTAGATGTGCGTAACGAGTCAGATTTTTATACTACAAAGTCCATAGTAGAAATGCTCGGACAAAATCTAGGACTTACACTTACTTACAAGCCAGCCCACGTATCGTTTTTACATCCTAACGTTTCAGCAGATATTGTTTGGGGTAATAAAGTGCTGGGGTATATTGGTAAGGTACACCCAAAAGTTTGCAAAAACTTTGAAATTAATCAAGATTGTTATTATTTTGAGTTAAATATTGATATGATTCCACCTAAAAAACAAAAAAAGGTTAAAGCTTTGTCCAAATTCCCAGCATCTATTCGGGATATGGCGGTGGTGGTAGATGAACAAGTCCTTACGGGCGATATGTTGATGTCTATCAAAAAGGCTGGTGGAGAAATGTGTGAAGGTGTTGAGTTGTTTGATGTATACCGTGGTGCACCACTCACAGACAATCAAAAAAGTGTTGCATGGAAACTAACTTTCCGTAAAAATGACTCAACTATTACACAGCAAGAAGTCAATGACTTGTTTGACAAGATTTTGAATACTCTTAAGACTCAATTTAATGCAAAACTACGTTAAAAGGTCGATTTTATGATTTATTTTGATAATTCAGCGACAACAAAAACATACGATGAGGTCGCAAAATATGTATCAGATTGTAGCACAAATATGTTTTACAATCCTTCTTCAGTTTATGCGCCCTCTATTAAGGTAAAGAATAGTCTTAACGAAGCACGCAGTAAAATGTTGAAATTACTAAACGCAAGTTCAAGTGATAATATATATTTTACTGGCAGTGCAACTGAGGCTAATAACATTATCCTCAATGGTTTGACTCGTAAAAACAAAAAGATACTAGTGAGTGTGGGTGAACATCCAAGCCTGTTCGAAACCGCACGCAACCTAAAAAATAATGGTTTTGACGTACAATTTGTCAATCTTAACAAAGATGGCACACTAGATATCCAACACTTGCTAAGTTTGTTAGACGAAGATGTCGGTTTGGTGTCTTTTATTCACGTCAGCAATGAGACTGGGGCAATAAATGACATTAAAGAAATAAGCAAACTTATTAAACAAAGAGTACCAAACTGTCTGGTACATTGCGATGGTGTACAAGCATTTTGCAAAGTACCTGTTAACTTGTCTAGTACCATGGTAGACGCTTATACTATTAGTTCACATAAGGTACATGGTCCAAAAGGGGTCGGGGCGTTCTATTTGCGTCATGGAGTTAACCTCAAACCAAGTGTGTTTGGCGGTGGACAAGAGTCTGGCATTCGACCAGGGACAGAAAATGTCCCAGGTATTTTGGGCTTTGTGCTAGCGAGTGAAATTATGTCCAAAAATTTTGAACAAAATTTTGAGCATGTTAGCACTCTAAAATCCAAAATGATAGAGTTACTTAACCAAAAGTGTTCTAACTTTGTAATTAATGCCGAACAGGCTAACACTAGCCCTTATGTACTAAGTGTATCATTTGCGAATGTAAAGGGAGAAGTGTTGTTGCATGCACTAGAAGCCTATCAAATTTACGTGAGTACAGGCTCTGCATGTAGTAGTAAACTCTCAGGTAATAGAGTTTTAAGTGCAATGGGGCAATCGCAACAAAATATAAATGGTAACATTAGGTTTAGTTTTTGTGAGAGTAATACTCTTGCAGAAGTCGAAGCCGTGGTAGACGCGGTAGCTACAGAATTAGAAAAACTTAGGAGACTTTGATGGAACAAGTATTGTTGTTAAGATATTCCGAGATTCACTTAAAAGGTGCAAATAGAGGTTATTTTGAAAGGACCTTAATGCATAATATCAAATATTGGCTTAAGGATGAACAATTTATGCTACAGCACATACCAGGTAGGTATGTAGTAAGTGGTTATCCTATCGAACGCGAAAATGAGATAATCGACAAACTAACCAAGGTTTTTGGTTTGCACACTCTGACTCCTGCCGTATGTTTGGAGACGAGTCCTGAGGCAATTATTGCCGAATGTGAAAAAATAAGATTGGATGGTAAGTTTAGGGTAACTGTCAATCGTGCTAGCAAGATATTTCCTATTCATGCAATAGATTTTGCTGGACAATTGGGAGGTGTTATCCTCAAAAATAATCCCGATGCCGAAGTAGACTTGACCAATCCCCAAACAAATGTTTTGGTGGATATTCGTGAAAATGGATATACATATATTGGCACTCGAGTTATCTTATGCCATGGTGGTATGCCAGTTAGTACTGCAGGCAAAGGTTTGCTGTTGTTGTCTGGGGGAATAGATAGTCCAGTAGCGGGTTATAGTATGGCAAAACGTGGTATGACCGTCAGTGCATTACATTTTCATAGTTTCCCATATACTAGTGAACTAGCTAAGCAAAAGGTTATTGACTTAGCGACAAAGTTAACCAACTTTTTGGGTGATGTGGATTTGTATTTTATTTCATTCACTAAAGTTCAAGAAGCCATTCATCGCAACTGTAACAATAACTACATGATTACTATTATGCGCCGTATCATGATGAGACTTGCAGAAAGGTTGTCCAAAGACATTGGTGCAGGTGCTATAATTACAGGCGAAAGTTTGGGACAAGTGGCTAGTCAAACCCTAGAGAGCATAACCTCGTCGTCGGCAGTAGTAGACATACCTGTCTTTAGGCCATTAATTTCATTTGACAAAGTAGATATCATAGATGTAGCACGCAAAATTGATACTTTTGACCTAAGTAGTTTACCATACGAAGATTGTTGTACAGTCTTTTTACCAAAGAACCCTATCATTAAACCAAAACTTGAAAACGTTGCACGTGAAGAAGCAAAGTTGGATATTGATGCTTTGGTTGATGAAGCATATTCTACTTTGACTAAAATGACCATAAAATTACAAAAATAATGCGATTGCATTATTTTTTGTTTAGCCAAATATTGGACATCTTTTTTGCTAGTGAATCTTTTTTGCTAGCGTTTTTTGGTACAAATAAGGTTAGGTTATCACTAGTATCTATATTGTTACCAATAATATCTAGTTGAACGTATATCTCAGTATTAGAAGGTATATTATTCAGTTTTAGTGTTGTTTTTGTATTGTCTGCGATAATAATTTTGGACGTATATATTTTTTTAGGAGATTTTACTATCAAGGCATATTTTTGGTCTTTAATGCTATCCCAAGTAATTTCAATCATATCATTGTCTAAAATGCTGGCAGATAGGTTAGGTGCGTTATCATTGATTGTAACAGAGGTTGTCTTTAATTTGTCAATATCTTGTATAGGATAATAATCGTAAATAATATATCTTTCGGGTGTATCTTGATTAGCCAGTGTTATTTTGTGGCTTGACTCTAGCATTTGTTTGTTTATTTTGATTTTTTGTACGCTATTTGGCGTAACAAAATCTTTAAAATTATTGCCCTGTTTGAGCTTTGACCATAGGTTAACTGCCGTTTTGGTCGCCAACGTTCCGCCGTTTTGACTCTTTGATAAATTGTATTCATTTTGTCCACTAACATTTCCATACCACACACAACTACAATACCTATTGTTGTATGCAACATTCCAAGCATCGATATTTGTGCCATCTTTTGCACCGTTTGTGCCTGTTTTTGATGCGATTGGTATATTGAGACTAGCCAACTTTTTTGCTGTACCAGTTTTTGCACTATCCTTTAGGATATCATTAATCATAAATGCCGTACTGTCTTTGCATATTGTTTTGTGCGTATCTTTGTATTGATAGATTAGTTTGTTGTTGCGGTCTGTTATTTTGGATACAAAGTGGATAGGTTTTTGTACGCCGAGGTTTGCAAATATGGTGTATGCATTAGCAATATCTACTAATGTAGCACCTTTTTGCATGCTACCTAGTGCAAGGGCTAGATGATTGTCATTATCTGTAAATTCTAGCCCAAATTTAGACGCAAAGGCTTTTGCTTTGTCAATACCTACATATTCTAGTGTTTTGATTGCTGGGATATTTAACGAATGACTAAGACTGTACCTAGCATCTGTCCAGCCGACATATTTTTGGTCTACATTTTGAGGGTGATATTCATCAAAATATATAGGCTCGTCCAATATAGGGCTGGTTGGTGTCATTAAGCTGTGTTCGAAGGCGCTACCATAACACAAAATAGGCTTGATGAGACTAGCGGGACAGCGATTTATATCTGGCGTTGCTAATGTACTAACGCAGCCCAATACACTGCCAGTCAAGCAATCTACTACAATGCCACTACAATCTTTGTTTTGGCCTAGATTTTTGTATAGGCTATCATATATATCTTGCTGAATATTTTGGTCAATAGTAGTGTAGATATGTAGTCCTGAGGAGTATATAGATTTTTCACTAAGATTAAGTTTTTGATTAACTTCATGCATAACAAAATAATCAAAAGCCTTGTTGATGTTTATTTTTGGTTGTGTTGTAACAATCGGCTTTTGTTTGGCGGTTTGGTACTCATCATTGCTAATATAGTTATATTTTAGCATTTGTTTTAGTACCAAGTCCCGTCTATTTTGGCAGTTAGCTTTGTTTTCTAATGGCGAATAGAGTAGAGGAGATTTGATTAACCCAGCTAGAATAGCACTTTCGGATAAGGTGAGAGCGCTAGCACTATGTCCAAAGTAGTTTTGACTTGCTTGTTCAATACCGTATGAATTGTTACCAAAGTAAATGACATTTAGGTATGTTTCCAAAATTTCGTCTTTAGTGTACTTTTTTTCTAAATCCAATGCTAAGACAATTTCTTTTATTTTACGCTTGAGGGTCTTTTCGTTAGTAAGATGAGTGTTTTTTATGAGTTGTTGGGTGATGGTAGAAGCTCCTTCCTTGGTGTATCCAGATGTTATGTTTGTAAATAATGCCTTAAGCATGCGCCTATAATTAAGTCCATTGTGTTGATAAAAATCATTATCCTCGATAGCAATAAATGCGTTCTTTGTGTAATCGCTTAGTTTTGAAAGTTCAATAGTTTGATTACCTAATTGATTGCTTGTGCTAATAATATCATTGGATGTATCATAGAGGGTTATTTTGTTGGTGAAGTTACCCAATTTTTGCAAATTTAGAGTCACTTGTTCTTGCGTAATTATATTGCTTATGTAAAAAGCAATACCAAAAACGATAAAAGCCAACACCAAAGTTCCACTAATTAAAATTATCTTTACCCATTTTTTCATACCTGTTATTATGTTGCAAAAAGCATTTTTTAAACAAAACTTGTTGTCAAAAATACAAATTTGTAGTATATTTAATAATAACAAGCTTACAATGGAGAAGTTATGAAAGAATCTCAGTTTTATTATATAGCAACATATGGTTGTCAAATGAACGTGCACGAAAGCGAAAAACTAGCGGGCATTTTGACTACACGTGGTTATTTGCCTACAGATGACCAATCAAAAGCGGATATCATTGTCTTTAATACATGCTGTGTTCGTGAAGGTGCAGAGCAAAAAATTATTGGCAATATCGGAGCAGTTAAACCACTAAAAAGGCAAAATAAAAATTTGATTGTCGCAGTCTGTGGATGTATGACGCAACAAAGCAAAATGGCAAATTACTTAAGAGAAAAGTTTCCTTTTATTAATATTATCTTTGGGGCTAATAATGTTGAATTTTTTGGTAAATATCTTGATACATATTTACAACAAAAAAAGTTTCAAAATGACGTTATTATAGACCAAGATTATATTGAAAATGAAAATAGTGTTGAGATGGTACGAGATAGCACCTTGCATGCTTTTGTCAATATTATGTATGGATGCAACAACTTTTGTACTTATTGTATTGTTCCTTATGTTAAGGGTAGAGAAATTAGTCGGGATGCTCAAGCCGTCTTGGATGAAGTCAGGCAACTTGTCCAAATGAATTATAAGGTCATAACCTTACTTGGGCAGAATGTTAATTCATACCACTCAACCCTTAATGGTAATCCTGTTGACTTTGCAGACCTTATGCAACTTGTATGCGATATGAATGGAGACTTTGAGCTTAGATTTATGTCTTCACATCCAAAAGATTTGACAAGCAAAGTAATTGACACAATAGCTCGCAATCCTAAGATTAGTAAATATATCCATTTGCCAGTACAATCTGGTAGCAATGCTGTACTCAAGCGAATGAATCGTAACTATACTCGCGAAAAATACTTGTGTCTGATAGACGAAATAAAGACAAAAATTCCTAACGTCGTGTTAACCACGGATATTATTGTTGGTTTTCCAGGAGAAACTCAACAAGACTTTGATGATACTATTGATTTGTTAAAGACTGTTGAATATGCAAATGCATTTATATTTATGTACAGCAAACGAAAAGGCACTCCAGCAGAAAAAATGCCTAACCAAATACCAATAGAAATAAAACGCGAGCGCATTCATGCCTTGTTAGCATTAGAGCATGAGATATCAAATCGTGTTTTTGAGGCTATGAAAGGTACCCAACAGCGAGTACTTGTGGAAGATGAAAACAATCAAGAATATTTAGCCAAGGTGCAATGTGGCAAAGTTGTTAAGATACCCAAGGGGGTCAAAAACTTGTCTGTAGGTGAGTTTGCAGATGTCTTAATAACAAAATACAGTAATGGTGACTTGATAGCAGAATAACAAAATAAAGGAGAAAATAACTTATGGCTTTGTCTCAAATGATGAAAAATTATGTACAAACGAAAGAAGAGTACAAAGACTGTGTTTTATTCTATCGTTTGGGTGACTTTTATGAGATGTTTTTTGATGATGCAAAGCGTGTATCTCAATTGTTGGGGCTGACGCTGACAGCTCGTGATTGTGGTGATGGCGAACGTGCTCCTATGTGCGGTGTGCCATTTCATTCTGCGGATACATATATTGCCAAACTAATCAGTATGGGCGAAAAAGTGGCAATATGTGAACAACTTACTGACCCAACACCAGGCAAGATTGTTGAGCGTGGAGTGGTACGTGTTATTACACCAGGGACTGTTATGGAAGAAAACTTATTGCAAGATAGTCAAAACAACTATATTGCATGTGTTTATGCTTTGAACGATCAAAATATAGGTTTATCCTGGGTAGATATAACCACTGGCGAATTTTTGATACAAGAGATAAAAGACGTCAATGCAAAAACATTGCTAAGTGACTTGTTGGTTAGTATTAGTCCAAGCGAAATCATAGCCAACAATACCGCATATATGTTTAGTTTTGATTTACCATGCGTAAAGATTCATGCCGTACCAAAATTTTATAAGCATATTGATGCTGTTTTTGATATTGACAAAGCAACCGAAATGGTAAAAAATCAACTGCAAATAGGTAGTCTCAAAGTTATTGAGTGTGAAGATAAAAAGTTAGGTATCACCGCAGCAGGTGCATTGCTAGACTACTTACACGTTACCCAAAAACGTAATCTTACGAATATCAACAAACTAAAAGTGGTACAGCAAAACAACTTTATGCACCTTGATATTAACACAAGACTAAATCTTGAGATAACCGAAAGTCTTAGTGAACGTAAACGTTTTGGTTCGCTTTTGTGGGTTCTGGATAAAACCATGACTCCAATGGGCGCACGTAAATTGCGTAATTATCTTGAACACCCATTACAAGACTATCAGGCAATTAACGACCGACTGGATGCTGTAGAAGAGTTAGTTAAAGACAATATTAACCGAACAGATTTGATAGAGTCATTAAAATATATTGGAGATATCGAAAGATTGTGTGGTAAGGTTTCTTATGGCAATCTTAACCCTCGCAATTGTGTAACACTAGGTGACACGTTAGCACGCATTCCAAAGATAAAAGAAGTTTTGTCAAAGTTTAAGTCAAAACTTCTGTCTGAATGCTATCAAAATATCACAGATTTTTCGGAAGTATGTAATATGCTCCAAACAGCTTTTATAGCCGAACCTCCAACAGTGATTAAAGATGGTGGCTTTATAAAAGTTGGTTTTGATAAACAACTAGATACATACCTAACTGCTAGGTACGAAGGCAAAACTTGGTTATCAAAGCTAGAGGCAAAAGAAAAAGAACTAACTGGGCTTCGTAACTTAAAAATATCCTACAACAAAATTATGGGATACTATTTTGAAGTGCCAAAAAGTAATTCGGATTTGTTACCTTTTAGATTTGAGCGTATGCAAACCTTAACGAACAACGAACGTTTCATGACCAAAGACCTAAAGAAACTGCAAGACACTATTCTAAACGCTGAGGAAAATTCCATTAATCTAGAGATTGAGTTGTTTAATAAAATTAGACAAAAATTGCTATCCGTTATGCCAGCTCTGCAAATCTGTGCCAACGCAATTGCTGTAGCTGATGTTTTGTCAGATTTCGCGGAGGTAGCCCTAAATAACAATTACCACAAACCAACAATCAACAAAGATGTTAAATATATAAATATAGTCGAAGGCAGACATCCTATTGTGGAAAAATTAAAAAAGGATGAAATGTTTGTACCTAATGATGCGCTATTAAATGATGACCAATCTATTCTAATTATTACTGGACCTAATATGTCTGGTAAAAGTACATTTATGCGCCAAGTAGCACTCATTACGTTTATGGCACATGTAGGTTGCTTTGTCCCCGCAACAAAAGCAGAAATTATGCCAATTGACCGCATTTTTACCCGTATTGGCGCTAGTGACAATCTAGGGCGTGGGCAAAGTACATTTATGGTTGAAATGGAAGAAGTCGCTAATATTCTAAAAAACGCAACGCAACACAGCCTAGTTATTTTGGATGAAGTTGGACGTGGTACGTCAACTTATGATGGACTGAGTATTGCATGGGCAGTTGTAGAATATATCGAAAAGAATATAAAGGCTCATACACTATTTGCTACGCACTATCACGAATTAACTGTTCTAGAGGAAGAATTACCAACAGTAAAGAATTTTAAGGTTATGGTTAAAGAAATGAACAATAGTGTTATGTTTATGCGTAAGATCGTACGGGGCAGTGCAGATAAGAGTTTTGGCATAGAGGTTGCCAAAATGGCTGGTATACCTGAGTCTGTAACCAAACGAGCAAAAGAGATATTGTACGAGCACGAACATCAAGAAGATGTACACACTATCAACACACTGGATGACAACGAACGTACTAATATCGAGAAACTTTCGCAATCATATGATGAGATTAGAGATTATCTAAACGCTCTAGATATCAACTATCTTAGTCCTATTGATGCATTTAGCAAGTTGTCCGAATTAAAACAGAAGGTGAAATAATATGGCAAAAATTAACGTTTTGGAGCCGGCGGTATTTAACAAAATCGCAGCGGGCGAGGTTGTGGAACGACCAAGTTCAGTTGTCAAAGAGTTGGTCGAAAACTCAATAGATGCTGGCGCTACAAGGTTGAGTGTTAGCATTAAGTCAGGTGGTATTAGCGAAATAATAGTAAATGACAATGGCATAGGCATTGGGAAAGATGACCTAGAGTTGGCTTATTTACCACATACAACCAGCAAGATTAAAGTTGCAGAAGACCTAAACAACATTACAACGCTTGGTTTTAGAGGTGAGGCTTTGGCCTCTATTTGTGCCGTTTCAAAAGTTGAGATTATCTCCAAAACAAAAGACGCACAACTAGCCGATTATATTAAAATACAAGGTGGAGAAGTTGTAGACAAAGGCGAAATAGGAGCAAGTGACGGCACGACTATTATTATGGAAGACTTGTTCTTTAATGTGCCAGTTAGGGCAAAGTTTTTAAAAAAGCCTAAACAAGAAGAAAACGAAATCACGTCTCTAATGATTAGATTGATTTTGGCAAATCCAAATATTGCAATAAAATATACAGCAGATGACAAAATCATCTTTAATAGTCAGGGTGCAGGACTGAATGACGCAATCTTTGCTGTTTATGGCAAATCTACGGCAACAAGCGTTATTCCGGTAGACTATTCCGAAGATGGTTATACCCTCACTGGATATGTTAGCAAAACCAACTTTTTTAAACCAAACCGCACATACCAAACACTCATCGTCAATGGGCGTTATGTAACAGATTATCTTGTTAGCCAAGCAGTTAATCGAGCATTTGAGCCATATATGCTAAAACAATGTTTTCCATTATATGTTTTGAATCTCAATCTACCACTACAAGATGTAGATGTTAATGTGCATCCAAGCAAAATGGAAGTACGTTTTTCAAATAGCCAATATTTATTTGGTTTTGTTTATACAGCAGTAAAAAAAGCTATTGGTTCATTTTTAACAAATAACGAAGAAAATCAATCAAGACGTACTGATATTAATGATTTGATGACAAAAACGCAACCAACTGAAAGTTTTACTCCAGAATACCAGAGCGTAACTGTCCCACAGCCTAGTACTAATAATATGTCACAATCTACTGATACTCCACAAAGTCTAATACATGATATGCAAAATGCTTTGACTAATATGCAAACTGATACTGCAGAAAAACTCAATGATGCGTCCTATCTGCCTGGAGAAATTTTGATAGATAAATTGCAAACCACACCATTTTTAGACACAAAAGTACCAGAAGATGTGTATGGCGATATTAAAAAATTTGAGCCAAAGCCAATACAACAACAAATCTTGAGTGCAGATATTTTGGCAGATGATGTAGCGTTGTCTCTAAAGATAGTGGGGAAGGTATTTAATACATTTGTGATAGTCGAAGTAGATGACACAATGTATATGATTGACCAGCATGCCGCTCATGAAAGAATATTGTATGACAAGTTAGTTGAAGACGTAAAGAACAAAACAGTCAAAAAACAAGGATTGTTATTACCATATACTTTTGATGTCAACACCAATGAGTACGAGTTTATTAACAAAAATTTACCCGTACTAAACGAAATGGGCTTTGAGGTTGAGCCATTTGGTAACCGCAGTTTTAGAGTTAGTACCATTCCTGCAGATTTAGTAGATTTACAAATAGGCAACTTTTTTAACTCTATTCTTTCTGACCTTAATACGTTCTTAATCTTAAAAACAGAAGATGTCCTAAAAGACCGTCTTGCTCAACACGCATGTAAACATGCTGTAAAGGGTGGGGATGACCTAACTCGTGAAGAGTTAGTGGCTCTCATCAAAAAAATTGCAGATGGCAAAATGACAATGCAGTGTCCACATGGGCGTCCTTTTGTGGTCGAAATCAAACATTCCCAAATTGACAAATGGTTTAAACGTACGTTATGATAGGTGATTTGTTAATTATTAGTGGCTGTACGGGCGTTGGCAAAACTGCATTTAGCTTAAACCTAGCACAGTATTTGAATATCGAAATCGTTTCTGCCGATAGTATGCAGATTTACAAATCTCTAGATATCGGTACGTCCAAACTAACATCCCAAGAGGCAAGTATTTGTCCACACCATATGATTAATATAGTTTCTCCTTTTGAGACTTACAATGTCTATCAATATGTTAAAGACGCTCAAAAGGTTATCGCAAAAATTTGGCAACACGATGCTTTGCCTGTTGTGGTAGGTGGTACTGGATTGTATATTGAAAGTTTAATTAAAAATTACTCATTCAACAACGAACAACAGACTACAAAACTGGATTTTAATTATAGACATCTATGTTTGTATAAAGATAGAAATGCAACATACAATGCCATTGATAACCGTGTCGACCAAATGATTGACCAAGGTTTAGTAAATGAAGTCAAAACTTTACATTCTATGGGAGTACCCGATGACGCACAATGTATGCGTGCTATTGGATATAAAGAAATCATACAATACTTGAATGGTGAATCATCGCTTGAGCATGCTGTAGACAAGATAAAACAAAACTCACGTAATTACGCAAAAAGACAACTGACATGGTTTAGGCATATGGATTGTGAGTGGGTAAATGTCGATAATGGAGTAGAGAATACTATTAAAGAACTGTGCGATTTTTATTCTAAGTACAAAAAGAGATAATAAAAAAGAGATAATAGATATCTCTTTTTATTGTTACATATTCCTAATCAAGCCAACAACTTTACCAATAATGGTAACATGGTCTACAATGATAGGCTCCATGGTTGGGTTTTCGGGTTGTAGGCGATAGTGTCCTTTTTCTTTGTAAAAACGTTTGATTGTAGCACTATCATCAATCAATGCTGCCACAATTTCGCCATTTTCAGCAGTATCTTGTTTGTGAATAACTACTTTATCGCCGTCCATAATACCAGCATTTATCATACTTTCACCAGAGACTGTCAACATAAACAAGTCATCACCATGGAATAAACCAGCAGGCATATAAAACACTTCCTCATAGTTTTCTACAGCCAAAATTGGTTGCCCAGCAGTAATTTTACCAAGTATAGGCACTGGGATATAGCTACGAATAAATTCTAGGTTTTGAATATTGTCACTAGGTATAGTGCGATTAACAATTTCTATGGCACGATTTTTGCCAGCCCCACGACGAATCAAACCTTGTTTTTCGAGGTGATTAAGATAATAGGTGATGGTAGAAGTGGAGTTTAGATGCATAGCAGAGCACATCTCCCTAACAGAAGGCGGAAAACCTTTGTCTGTTTGATATTCACGGATATAGTTATACAGCCTCTCAGTTTTTTCTTCAATTGCTTTTGCCATATTTGCCTCCTAACACGTATTTGATTATTGTTATTTTAACAAAAAATATTTAATTTGTCAAACATTTGTTCTGATTTTTTGTTCTATTTTTAAGAATTTTCACGTAGTTTTACCTTATTAGCGGCGGCGCGACGAATATCATCAGACATGGCTGCATAATGCTTTTTTGTCGTATTGATATCTTTATGACCTAATACATCTGCTACAACATAGATATCCTGAGTTTCTTTGTACAAATTTGTGCCATATGTACTGCGAAGTTTGTGTGGACTAATTTTTTTGAGTGGGGTAGCGATTGAACTGTACTTTTTGACTAAATTTTGCACAGCACGTGTTGAAATACGACGTTTTTGCAAGGATAAGAATAACGCATGTTCGCTTTCTGGCAAGTCTTTTATCTCAGAACGGGCTTTTAAGTATTTTTTGAGAGCATTTGCCACTTCATCACTAAAATACAAGACTACCTGGTTGCCACCTTTTCGCACAACCTTAAAACCGTTAATATTAAAATCAATATCCTCGACATCCAATCCTACACATTCACTAACACGAATACCTGTACCAAGTAACAGTGTCAAAATGGCAAAATCACGCGCCTCGGTATGTTCGTGGAATGCTTGTTGAGTAGGGGAGAGAGCGTATCCTGTTTCTGCCAAGTCAAGCAAATTTACAACTTCATCAGTTTCTAGGTGAACAATATTCTTTTCGTGCATTTTTGGCATTGGTACTTTTTCGGTAACATTTTCATTAATTTTTTCTTTACGGTAAAAGTACTTAAAGAATGAGCGGACGGTAGATAATTTACGCGCTTTGGCTTTTTCATTATTTTGGTAGTGCTTGCCATTAAATTCATACGAATTAAGGTAATCCATAAATTGCTCAATGTGTGTAGCTGTAACATTATTTAAGTCCATAAAGTCAAATTGTTTGATATGTTTACCTTGGAACTCTGGCACTTGTTTGACTAAAAAATCAAAAAAAATCCTCAAGTCATAAGCATAGTTTAACTGTGTAAGTGGGGTAGTTTGGTTCTCTGTTCCTACAAAAAACTCACTACAAAAATAAGGCAACTCAGCACGTAATTCACGTTGCCTCTCTGTAACGGATACTTTTTGCGCGTCATAATACTTTTCTGACATAGTTCACCTCAAAATATTATAGTAAATTATATCAAATCTTAGATATTTTGTAAAACGCTTAACGTTGTTATTTTAGAACATTTTAACATTTTTGGTAGATTTTATAATGGCTTTTGGAGGTATGTTGTACACAACTTTGTCTAGGCGCATTATACAAATTTTGTGAGTCTATATCATAAAAAATTTGCATAGTAAATAGTGCTATGCATAGTACTATGCAGTATTAGGCTAAAATTATATAAGGTTTTGTATATTATCAAACTTTACAAAATTACAAGATTTTTAATGAAAAATTTGTGATTTAAAGGCAATATTATCGGAAAATAGTACTCACTATTCGTAAAACTCGTGTTTTACGAATAGTTTAAAAATGTTCGTTTTTTTCCCTACTCTAAAATACTCTATTCTGTCTAATCACATATTAATTGTGCATAGTATATATAGTTCATTGCTAAATCAGTGTAATTTACTAAAATTATATGAGTAAGTACTCATCAAAAATTCGATTTTCTGTCTGAGCGCATTTTAAACGACGGTTTTTGTAATCATTTAAAACTCATTTTAGTACCAATAATGTCAGAATAATATTTTGATATTAATAGTAAGGTTGTAATTAGTTTACTTATACAAGCATTATACCAAAATAGGGTAGTCTTACCTATCCAAAAATTTATCGCTTCTCTACCCCACAATAAAAATTATAGTTTAATTAGTCACGAAACAACTGGAGTAAAAAATCCCCTTTTTTTAATTCCTTTTTGCGTTTCGCTGTATCAGGCAGAACATTTAAAACAACTTGCCAAAACCTTTTTGAATGATTAAATTCTATTAGGTGTGCCAACTCATGTACAGCGACATAATCAACTAGTTCTAAAGGTAACATGATAATGCGCCAATTTAGTTTTATCTCTTTTTTATTATTGCATAACCCCCAACTGGTCTTTGTGTTATTGATTGATATATTTTTGGGCATTAGATGCATAATATTTGCATAGAGGCTTACGCGTTGTTGTGCAATCTCTAGTGCTTGTACCTTGTACCACTTTACAAGGTTGCGTTTTATCTTGTCTTTTGGCGTTTTGAGGGGTATGTAAATAGCATTACCATAAAGAGTAATTGATGTGATATTATCAGCTAATGCCAGCCTATATACTTTACCCATATACAAGACATTTTTGTAATTTAGGATATTTTGATTAGCTTCGTTACGTGCGCTAATTTTACTTTGATTTTTAGTTATCCAGTCACTGCGTTTTTTTACAATGCTTTCTATATAGTTTAATGGACAATTAACTGGTGCATGAACAATGAGTTTACCTTGCGGAGAGATGATTAAAGATACTGTTTTTCTCTTGCTTCGTATTATTGCGTCAATAACAATCATTTGACACTCTCCTTTTGATATATACATTATAGTATAGCATATATATAAAAAATGGTAAACTTATTTAAGTACTATGCACTTTTATTTTTTAAGTACTATGCTAATTTTTGTTATTATTAGGGCATCTTTCTGCATAATACCACAAAGTTCTTGACAAAAATTTTATTCCAGTATATAATAACAGTAAGTGAGATATCATGGAGGGCAATTATGCAATTAGGTAATCTTAATTTAACAATTTTACAATCAATTTCCAAATCCGAAAAATATGGTTTGGAGATTATAGAGGACATAAGTAAACAGACAAACGGTCAAGTAGTCATCAAGCAACCTAGCTTGTATAGTGGTTTACGTAGATTAGAGCAACGTGGATTAATTACTAGTCGTTGGGAAGATAGTGAGCTAGGTGGTCGTCGTCACTATTACTCTATCACCAACTTAGGTAAATCCGAACTTCAGCTACACAGACCTGAGGAGTTTTTAACAAAAGATAATACCGTTAATCAATCCAATGACCAAATCGCTCCACAGACCATCACAACTAGTGAGACAAAAGAAGAGCCAGGACAACTTAATACTAAAGTTGAAACTCCAACAGAAACACAATCAGTAGAAGGAATAAAGGAAGAAACAATTCCAAATGAAATCCCTACAGAAAATATCTTCGAACAGGCTGATGAAAAAAAACCAGATACGCAACCTATCAACGAAAATACGACTCAAAATATGTCTTCAGATAATGTTATGATGACACCAGAAAGTATTGTGGACGAACAATCAGTCGATAAAAATGACGCTACTGTAGATACATCAAAATTAGTTGAAGAAACCGCGGAATTAGCAAAGCCTTCTATTTTCGAGCAAATTGAGAAAGACTTAAATGTTGCTCCTAATGATAAAGTAGATGAAACACAACAAACAGACAAAGTACTTACACCAAATATTCAACAAGACCAAACTGAACAGTTTACGGAGTTTAACCCAAGCGACGCAAAAGAAACTAAGCGTAAGAGTTTTAGCGATAAAATGAGAGACTATGTAGAGCCTGAAAACAACTATGATGAGTACAAATTAAAGGCAGACTCTCCTACTCAAGCATCTGTTGACCAAACTCCAACAAAGGATGAAAAGTCAAAATCCGAAAATGACATCATATCCAACGCTGAAAAACTTGCAAATAGTTATTCAAAAGAGCAAGACACGGTCGTTGAATATGTTCATGCTAACCCAAATAATAATGACGACATTAATTATAAAGATATCTTAGGTGACCTTGATGCTGACCTAAATAAGCCTACACGACAAAATGCTCAACAAAATGAGACTAACGTTGTAGAGACTAAGCCCGAGGCCCGAAATGTTACTATAGATAAAACCACTCCAGCAGCACGACCAAAAAGCGCTTACGAAAAAGAATTGGAAGAGATTTTGCTTTCATCCAAAACCGATGATGCTACGCGCAACCTCAGTATCAAAGAAACTGACCGTATGGAAGAGGTTAATCGTAAATATGGTACTGGTACAACGACTGTCAAACCAGATGAGATTGTAGAAGATGAGACGTTTAGTGAAGATATTCACAAGATTGAGCCTAAAAATGTGGGATTTACATATCTCAACCAAGAAAATATTACCGTAAAGCCTTACAAAAAAGTTAATAAAACAAAAACAAAAACAAAAACTGGTATGTTTTTAAATATTAACAAACTTAATTTGGTTCGTGCTTCGATTATGTTCTTACTTATGGCATTAGAGTTAGTTTTGGTATATATTATTGGTAAAAATAACGGCATTTTTGATGGGATTGAAACAGTTACAACAATTTTGTTTAGCGTATCTGCAGTGATTGTAGTTTTGTATTACGTAGTATCACTACTCTACACTCTCCCAAATCTGTCTAAAAAGATAAAAATAGAAAGCATTAATTTTGGAATAGACTTTTTGTACAGATTTATTATGTGTGCATTCATTGTAATGTTTGTATTTGGCCTAAACATCTTTATGGGAATGCCAAATCTTATTGATTGGCTGATTCCTTGTATTATGGCATCGAACTTGCTTATCTCTTGGTTGGTGGGCGTAATAGCATATTCTACAAAATCATTTCATGCATAAAACAAATAAAAAAGATATAAGTTTAGTTTATATCTTTTTTTATTTTATCTATTAACCACCTATATTTTATCAACTTTATCTTTCGGGTATTCTTTTGTTTTATCAGTTACTGTCAACGCTCGACTTTTGTCGACTGGTCTATCCACATTTTGCTCAGCAGATTCACTTTGTGTCTGGTCCGTCTTTAGTTTAATCTTATTTTTCTTATGAGAAAGCTTTTTCGCTATTTTGATAAGCCATTCTTCTATTTGGGGCTGAAATTTGTATGCACACACAAACAATGCTATCATAATGGCTATCAAAATGCCCCATATCACCAAGCCCCAACCATGGTAAGGTATTATTTGACCGCTACCAAGGTAACATGTCAAAACAATGCCTATTGGACGTGTGAGTAAGATTGTAACAATAAAGAACCTAAATGACATGGATGTCATACCCGCTATCAAACATAGCGCATCATCTGGAAAGAATGGGAACAACATCATTAGGAAGAATAAAAATTTACCTTTTTCGTAAAGCAACTTAGAGTATTTTTCGGTAGTTTCCTTTCCTACTATCCAGATACAAATCTTTTCGCCAAATTTATCTCCCAACCAAAAAGCGAATATACTGCCCAAAAATATCCCAATAAAACTAAGCACACTGGCTAACAACGGTCCAAACAAAGCCGTGCCAGCCAATGTGGTCACCATGGCTGGTAGAGGGATGAATGTCACTTGCAAAAATTGTATCACTATGTAGACTATTATCCCCCATGCCCCAGTGGACCTAACTGCCTCTTGTAATGATTCGGATGTTGCAAATATGCTTTTCAGTCCAAGCAAAACCAAAATCAAATATACCCACAATAGCAAACTAGCAAGTGCTATTACTACAAAACTAAGTTTTTGCCATGTTTTTAAACCAAGTATCCAAAATACAAAACTAGTAATAGCAAAAATAACACAACCAACTACCCACAAAACTGTATATAGCCGACTCATACCTAACAAAAATAATGTGCAAAAAAGGTCAGCAACACATAACAACATGCTGACAACACATAATATTATCGCAGATTTGCTAAATACAATTTTCTTTTTTTCTTCTTTCATGGTTACATATTATATCAGTATTGTTAATAGTTGTCAATCACTAAAATATTTACTTGACTTAAAAGACAAAATATTATAAAATAATTTTTAAGTTTGGGAGGTAAATATGTTGGAACACGTTTTGGAAGTCAGAAATGTGTCAAAAACATACGGAACTGAGTATCTACTAAGGAACGTAAATTTTAGCGTTTTTTCTGGCGAAATATTTGGTATTGTTGGCCCCAAAAAATCAGGTAAATCAACGTTAATACGTATTATTGCAGGGCTTGCTAAGCCTACCGATGGTGATGTTGTCATTAATGGTATATCTCTAGAGAGTAATTTTGAACAAGCCATTGAAACAATGTCTTGCTGTTTGGATAATGTAAACATGTACAAATACATGACTGCTATGCAAAATTTAACAAATACTGCTAAGCTGTATTCTAATATACCCAAACAACGTATAATAGATGTACTAAATACTGTTGGTTTGCAAAATTATGCCAACGAACTTGTTTCAAAATTTTCCCCAACAATGATTCAACAACTTGCATTAGCGCAAGCACTTATTAATCAACCTAAACTCGTTGTTTTGGATGAACCTATCAAAAATCTTGATGAAGATATGGTGGGCAAATATATACAAATATTACGCTCATTAGCTATCAAAAACAAGACTGCATTTTTAATAACTAGTAACAACCTCTCTCTCTTGGAGGACTTTTGTGATACAGTTGCCTTTTTTGATAATGGTTCTATCATCGAAACAAGGACTATGAATAAACTAAAACAAGAAGTTGATGCTAATACTAGATATCGTATTACTCTCAACTACCCTAATTATTCTGCAAAAACGATTCATTTAAGATACTCTATTCCTGTTGAAGTTGCTGGTAATTCAATCTTGATACCATACGACAAAAACATTTTACCCTTAGTTGTAGATTCATTAAAGGCACGTGATATACGGATTTATGATATCAAAACAGAATCAAAATCGCTAGATGATATATATTTGGAAATTTTAAAATCAAGACCAAAACCCTTTTAATATGTTGTAAAAAATGAGGAGAAAAGTTACAATGACAAAATTGTCACGTTTGATAAATAGCGAATTGTATAAAATCTTGCTCCGCCCAATCACTTATTTGTTTATGGCTTTATTATTTGTTGCTATTCTATTTTCGTTTTTATCATTCCAAACCCCTGATAGAGAGCAAAAACTAAATTTTTATAATAAAAGTTCATTGACAACTAATCAAGCGGTCGTAACTGAGTTTAATACTACTAGTGAGAGTTATGGCAAGTACAATACAGACAAATTAATTACAGAAGCAGAACAAAAAATAGCTTTTTATCAAATTTTAAAATCTTCACAAACCTCTACAATCAAGAGTGTCACAGACTTAAAAACCTTGGTAGCACATATTCAAAATACATACAACCAATTAAAATCAACTATTTCGGTAGGAATATCTAATTTTGATACAACATCCGCCAAGATAAGTGCACAGTATATCAAAGACCTTATTGGTTATGTAACATCATTACAAACCACGTACGATACAATCCTAAATTATTCCATTCCCATTGTTTTGGTGACCTCAGATGACAATACAAAATTTAATGCTTTGTTAACTGATATACTTACTATCCTCCAACCTAAGGACGAAAATGGCACTCTTATGGTACTTGGCGAAGCAACAAGTTATACAACATATTTTAATATAATCAGACACTTTGAAAATCAAAAAGAATTAAATAGTCTTGAGAGATATATAAACAAAATGCAAGACGCAGTGGACAAGATTTCGGATGATGATTTAAAAGATATGCAAAAAGTTGTCAATGGTGCAACAACTTACTTATCTTCATTAAATGAACAACTCCAAAGAGATGTCACAAATCCTAATTTCACACCTCAAGAAGCCAAAGAACAAGCAAGCAAATATCATATTATTGGTGCTGAAATACAAGCATACGTTAACAATAAGATAATGTCTCTTTTGTTCTCTAGCAGTAATGACATTGCGATTAATAATTTGGTTAACAATTATTCTGAGCTTTTGCAGAACGCCCTTGTAGACAAAAGTAAGACACAAGACGATAGTTTGTATCTTTATAAAATCAGAGAACAACTCATTATCAATGAGCACTTGTTAACTAATCCTTCTAAACTATCTTTAACAGATTATAGTAATGCACTCTCCACCATAATGTCTTCTGGAAATGACATCTCAGCTTTTGACTTTACTTTTTATGGTCTACAAATTTGTAGCATAGTCATAATTATTTTTGTCCTGATATATGGTGCTGGTATGATTGCTGGCGAACAAACTAATGGTACTTTAGCAGGACTTGTTTCGAAACCTTTTAGTCGTAACAAGATTATTTCCTCCAAAATTTTAGCAACATTGTTATTTGGTACTTTATGGTTGTTATTATGTGCCGTATTGATGTTTGCTGGTGGAAGTATTTTGTTTGGTGTAGATTTAACCCCGATTGTGTTTACATTAGATGCTACTTGGGTAATACAAATGTCACCTATTTGGTATATGCTTATATATATTGCCTTGCTCATATTGCAAATTTATGTGTTTACATTAATTGCTGTTGCTGTTTCTACTATATTTAGACATCATAATACTGCTATTGCCTTGTCTTTAGGAATATATGTATGTGCAATGACCTTAAACTTTATGTTTGGCAACACTATGTGGATAGGATTTTTACCTGTAGGTAATTTTGATTTGTTCAGATACTTTGGTGGAACATTTATCGACCAAACATCACTATTTACACCATCTTTATCAGTACCACTTATGCACAACACAAATTTAGTCTATAGTGCACTTTATACTCTTATTGTTATTGTGCTACTAGAGTTAGTAACTCATCTGACATTTAAAAATCGAGATATTAGACAATAAAAAAATTACTAGCTATCTAGTGATTTTTTATTTAATAACATTGTATTTAAAAAAAGTAAATAGTTACTTGTAGCATGTAATATAATTTAAATATCAAACTTAATATCTAGAGACATTAAAGTATTAGAGTTTAATGTTAATAGTAATTAAACCTTTTAGTCAATTTGTGAGTTTTGGGGATGTGTCGCTAGGTATTTATCCACTTCCCCACGCGCTAATTTGTCACATAGATTATTATATTCATTGTCTGCATGTCCCTTTACCTTATGCCAAGTGATTTTGTGGATGTTACACAATGCTAACAACTCTTTCCATAATGGTATATTTTTAACTTCTTTTTTACCGCTGGTACGCCAATTATGTTTTTGCCAATCCTCTACCCAGTTTTGTAAAAACGCATTTACTACATATGCACTATCACTATACAAATCTACAACGCAAGGCTCTTTTAAGAGGTTTAATGCATTAATCACTGCTGTCATCTCCATTTGATTGTTAGTTGTATTTTCTTTAAAACCTGAAATTTGTTTTTGTTTGTCACCATACATTAAAACAGCACCCCACCCTCCAGGGCCTGGATTAAAACTACAGGCACCATCAGTGTATATAATAACGTTTTTCATAACCAACTCCTTAGAGTACAATTATATCAAAAGTGTTAAAATTTGCAAACATTTTAGTCTATTCTATTGACTTAAATCAGTTTTTTTTATATAATATATATGTTATATTTATTACTTAGGGGAGTGGCTTAACGGTAGAGTAGTGGTCTCCAAAACCATTGGTCAGAGTTCGATTCTCTGCTCCCCTGCCATCAAAATGCCTACAAAATAGGGCTTTTCGAGGTTTTAGGTTTTTCCTAAAAACCTCTTTTTTATTGTTTTTTACCTAAAAATGGTGTCAAAAATGGTGTCAAAATCTAAAAAGAAAATCTCCGTATAATTTTATCAATTCTCCTTATAAATACAAATTATACATCAATATTAAGCGATGAAACATCAACCTATACGTACACATAAATAATAAAGGTGCGTAGTGCCTCTAAAAATGATTACTTTGTAAAAAGCAAATCAACAGAACAGCGCTTTCCACTATAAAATGCCAGAGCAAAAAGGCAATAAAAAAATAAAGATGACTACAATTTGTAGTCATCTGCTAGTATGCATAACATACTACATGAGTTCAAGACTTAAACGGTCAAGGATGCGGTGGTCATCAGCTTTAACACGGTAAAAGCCTCGCCCACATCAATTATAGTATATTCTAAAATTATTAAAAAGTAACATTATTTGTTAATATATTTTTAAAACATTAAAAATGAAAAAATTTAAGATATTCACAAATAACATCAATTCGATTAGTATTTTAATTTTGAGTTTTTTGTTTATTTTGCATAATCTGTTGCACGATATTCTCTAATGACATTGACTTTGATTTGACCAGGATACTCCATTTCATTTTGAATTTTTTGTGCAATGTCGTGTGCTAAAACTAGTGATTGAGCATCTGTTATTTGTTCAGGACGAACAATAATACGTACTTCGCGTCCAGCTTGAATTGCGTAAGACTTTTCCACTCCCTTAAAGCTATTACAAATGGATTCAATTTTTTCTAGACGTTTTACATAATTGTCTAATGATTCACGTCTTGCACCAGGTCTTGCACTAGATATAACATCCGCCGCTTGTACCAAAACAGCTTCAGGGCAACGAAACTCAACGTCTCCATGATGTGCCTCAATACAGTTAACAACTTTTTCGTTCTCTTTGTATTTTTTAGCAAGTTCTACCCCTATAGATACATGAGTTCCTTCTTGCTGAAAATCCAAAGCTTTACCAATGTCATGCAACAAACCACCGCGTTTTGCAACTTGTTCATCAAGCCCTAATTCTACAGCCATTTTACTGGCTATACTTGCAACTTCCTCACTGTGTTTTAAAACGTTTTGCCCATAGCTTGTACGATATTTTAGACGACCCAAGGTTTTGATAAGTTCGGGATGTAGATTATTTATGCCCAACTCCATTACTGTGTTTTCGCCAGCTTCTTTTATTTCTTGCTCAATATCTTTTTCGACTTTTTTAACAGTTTCCTCAATACGTGCGGGGTGAATACGTCCGTCTTGCATTAATTTTTGAATTGCTATTCTTGCCACTTCTCTGCGAATAGGGTCAAAACATGACAGCACAATTGCCTCTGGAGTATCATCTATGATTAGGTCCACACCAGTAGCATTTTCTATGGCTTTGATATTGCGACCTTCTCGACCAATGAGTCGACCTTTCATATCATCATTTGGCAATGTTACAGTTGATACAGTTGACTCACTTGTCACATCTGCTGAGTATTGTTGTATTGCTTGAGTAATAATATCTGTTGCTATTTTTTTTGCATCATCTTTGGTTTGTTGTTCAATAGCTTTTAATGTCGTCGTCGCTTCGAGTTTTGCTTCATCTGTAACTTGTGTTATTAATTGTGCTTTTGCGTCTTTTTGCGACATATTAGCTACTTTTTCTAATTCGTGTATTATATCTTTTTGTTTTTGCTCAATCTCTTCTGTTTTACGTTTTAAGTTTTTATCTCTCTCATCTAGAGATTGCTTAAACTCATCTAGATTATCACTACGTTTTTCCAAAGATTGTTCTTTTCTGTTGATAAATTCTTCGCGCTGTAAAAATCTATCATTCATTTTATCCATTTCGGCACGTCTAACCTTTAATTCGGCCTCCGTGTCATTTTTGAGTTTAAGCACCTCTTCTTGAGCGCTTAACATCGCTTCTTTTTGGATTGACTTGGCATTTCGATTTGCCTCTTCTATTATATTATTTGCTGTCATCCTAGCTTTGTTCACTTTCTTGATGACAATCATTCTATATATCAGTATGCCAACTCCCGCTCCTACAATAATGCATAACAATATAATCAAAACGAGAGGAAGCACTTCTATACTAACGCCAAGCAATCCAATAATATTAAAGTCTACCATTGTATTGCTCCTCATAATAAAATTGTGTAAACATACACATAAAATTTTATATTATAGTAGGTCAAAAGTCAAGCCTTTGAGTATAATAAAAAAGTATTAACTACCAGTCAATACTTCATTAATTCTATACACAACAGAATCTAGGTTTGTAGCGTCCTCAAAGATGGCCATTACTGTATCTTCACCAAACACACATCCCATCATATTCGCTATTGCCAGTTTATCTAAAAATGAGGATACCATTTGCGCCGTACCTTTGACGGTCTTTAATACAATAAAATTGTTGACTGCTTTAACAGATAGAACCGCTTGTTTAAATAACCCCGTAGCCTTATTTGTCCCAACTTTTTCATCCGTATCAATAAAAGCATATTTGTACTTTTTTACTTTGCCAACAATCTTAATAAGCCCCAATTCTTTAATGTCTCTAGAGATGGTGGCTTGTGTTACATCAAAACCATCTGCCCGTAGAGCATTCACCAATTCTTCTTGGGTTTCTATTTCGGCATTGCTAATGATACTGATAATTTTTGACTGCCTAACATTTCTTGCCATTTAGGTTCCTCCATTGTATACTAGTTACCAAGATAACTTAAACAAGTATACAACAAAATTTATAATTATGCAAGTCATTTATGAATAATTATACAAAATTTTTTTGCATAATTATTCATTTGGAAAAACCATAAAAAGGGCAAATGTTTAATTATACATTAATTTTTTGAATTTTTATGCAATTTAATTATTTTTTAACTTTCTTCCTAACGAAAAAACCTAAGATTTTGCTAACTTTTAGCACGATACTATGTGAGTTTGTCATAGCATATGTTTTGCCTAAAGCCTTACCTAATACATTAATACTGGCTATCAAACTACTAAGTATAATAGAAACCACAAAACTACTAATACCAGGATTATTGGTGATAATTATCACACATATAGTCGCTCCACTAGCGCCACTAAGTATGCTACACACATCCCCAACAACATCAGCACAAATAGAATTCACTCGGTCCGCATTCTTGATTAACTCTACAGCCAACGCAACACTTTTGTCATTATTATATGCTTTAGATAAAAATGGTTTTATGTCACTCGCGGTAACCGCCACGCCAATCATATCAAATAAAACACTGACAGCGACCAAACATAATATCAGAACCACTGCCAAAAATATATTTGTATGCGAAAGCATGAGTTCGGAGATAACTCCAAAAAAAGCACATAATAACAAAGATAAAACGAATACCTCAAAGTACCACAAACGCATTTTTTTAAATGGAACTTTTTTCTTTACTTTTAGTGCTTGTATTGTCCTATCTAATTCTGTTATTTGGTTATCATTTTTGTTTTCTTTATTCACATTATATTATATTCATAAAATCGTCATAAAAGCACTCAATTTTAGTTAAAAGGCTTTTCAACTAATCCGTTAATCTCTTCTTGCAAAACTGTCACTTTGCCCTTTGTTTCGTTGAGTGCTTTATAACAATTTTTAGTTAATTCAACACCTTCAGCAAACAATTTATTTAGTTCATCAAGTGTAGGTTGACCATTTTCAAGTTGCTCTACAATCTCACCTAGTCTTTTAACTTGTTCTTCAAAAGTCATAATATTACTCCTCTACTTTAGATTTTACTTCACAATATAATTTACCTTTGTGAAGGGATACCGTTACATCATCACCGATATTTACGTTTTTTGCGTCTGTCAATGTTTTGTCCTTGTGCATTACATATGCATAACCATTGCGTAATATTTGTATAGGATTGTGCGCTTCCAAACGAACAGTAAGCTTGTCAAAATTGTTACTTATCTCATTAAACTTGGATAGCGACAACCTCGAAAATTTTGTGGCACAACTTTGGACATTTTGTGCCTGTTTGGATACTAAGCCCAAAACTAAACTTTGCATATCATTAAAGCCGTCATCTACCAAATTGTACGCATTAGTTAACCAATCGCCAGTTAGTCTTTGTAAACGCTGTACATATGTCGATAACTGCGAAGTTACCGATGCTATATCGCTACTTACAAGTTCTGCCGCCGCACTTGGCGTTGGGGCACGCACGTCCGCGACAAAATCTGCTATAGTAAAATCTGTTTCGTGTCCAACCGCACTAATAATTGGTTTTTTTGCTTCAAAAATCGCAGTGGCAACTTTTTCGGTATTAAATGGACTCAAATCCTCCAATGAACCACCGCCGCGTGCTACTATTATCACATCTATGTTAGATTTATCTAAAGCACGTATACCCGCAACTATAGTATCTTCTGCTCCTATACCTTGGACTTTAGCAGGATATAACACAATATCCAGCATTCTATTACGTCTACGGGTAATATCCATAATATCGTGAATGACTGCCCCTGTATCACTAGAAACAACACCTACACGACGAATCACTTGTGGTAAAGGCTTTTTGCGTGCTGTATCAAAATATCCCATTTTTTCTAGTCTGTTCTTCATCTCTATAAATTGTTGATAGAGTAAACCTTGTCCATAAGGGCTTATTTTGGATACATTAAAACTAAATCTGCCACCCTTTACATAATAATTTGGCGAACCACGTACTATCACCATTTCGCCTTCTTTAGGTACATAATCTGACGCACTGACACCAAATTTTACACAAGATAGCAACGCATCATCATCTTTTATGCTAAAATAAGCATTTGCATTAGATATTTTGATACCAGATACTTCACCATAAATCTCAACGTTTTGTAAAATTTCCTCTGCCAAAAAGATATCATGCACGTATTTATTAAACTGAGATACACTAATTAAATTGTTATTCATGTTCTTGTTTTACCAATGCACCCAATACGCCATTAATAAACTTGATACTACTTGAGTTGGAATATTCTTTCGCTAATTTAATAGCAGTATCAAAAACGATTTTTGGGTCCAATTCGCCTTTTTTTAATTCGTATATTGCAAGCACTAATATTATCAAGTCCACATCTTTTATTTGTAATTGCTTGTGACCAGTAAGATGCGAATAAACCATCTGTTTGTACTCATTCATATTTGGTACAATTTCATCAAATGAGTTGCGTATATATTGGGTATCGACATCTGTTTCTTTTAATTTCATTTCTTCAAGTATAATATGTAACAATTCATTATAATTTTGTTCCTGCATTTCGTTTTCACCAAAGTTTTTCGCAAATAGCATTTGAAACAAAATCTTCCTTGATGTTTTACGTAAAGGTGTTATTGGTCGTTCATTTTTATTTGATTTTTGTTCTGCTACTTCATCAGATTTATTCATAATTACTCCTTATCAATACAAAAACAAAGCCCTTCCTAACTCTTAAGCAGGGGCTCTATTTTTGTCTATTCCATTAAACTGTACACCCATAACATGTACATTAACTTCTGTCGTATCCACATCAGCCATCGTCTCAATACTACTCTTAATGTTTTCTTGCACGCGACATGCCACATCGTTGACGGCATAATTGGCGTACACATTGATATATACATTTATAACCAATCCTCGAGGTGAATTGGAAACTTTTACGCCTTCGTAATAATTATTTGAAAACATCTTAACAAACCACGAAGCGCCAAAATTTGTACACATTGAAGAGACACCACTAACCTCTTTTGTAGCTAAGTTAATAATTGACAACAAAATATTTTTATTGTAAGTTGTCTTTCCATTGCTTTGTATATTACTAACATCGTTTTTCATTTTGTTACTCCCACTAGGGTTTAGTATAACACAATTTAGTAACTTAATCAACTATTAGACGGGAATAATTTTGATATTATCAATTGACTTGGATGTCTGCTCTTGGACTACTTGTACAATTTGCGCCACCTCTGATTCGTTCAGAGCGTCAGCACTTACCATAACGTTTACAAAATTTTCGGTAAACGAAACAACTGCATCATCAAAGCCTTTTGCCTTGATATATCCCTCTAGTAGCAATTCTTTTTCTTTGGTAGCAGCTAATTTTGCTAGACTGGTCTCTGCACTTGCTTTTGCACTATCGCTAGCATTAGCACTATCCAAAATCACTTGATAATACAAGTACTCCTGATTGCGTGCAGTATCTCTTTCGGTGCGGTAACTATTAAAAAAGTTTTCTGAAGAAACATTTTCAACATTGTTTGATGCATTTATCGTTGCAGAATTATTGTTATTAAGTGTTATGTTCAAAAAGCCTGTCACAACTAGCAAAGCAAGCATAGATGTTAAAACTATGATTTTTTTCTTTTTACTATCCAATTTTATTTTCATTTTTACCCCTCCTAACCTTTAACAAATATCTCAATCTGTGAACCACTTACACCCAGCAATGCCTCGACTGCCTCTAGAATATTAAGTTTGACCCGTATATTGTTTGCGCCTTCACACACTACTACCACACCTTTTATTTCTGGCATAATTTCGCTCAAGACAAGTGGCGTAGACTGTCCGTTATTGTTGATAATAATAGGCGTACTATTGGCTGTCGTATTGTTAGTTTTGGTTGTAGTTCCATTTGCTGTTGTGTTGTCTGTTGTATTACTTTTACTCTCTGTATCATAAGCTAAAATCAATTGTGAAGAACCATCAAGCGTAATCATTACACTTACGCTACCTGCACCCTCAATCTGTGACAATGTGGCACTTAATCTATTTTCAAGGTCTGTTGTATACTGAGTGACTGTACTAGTGTTTGTACTTTGATTTGTAGACTCTTGTGTCTCTGCCCCAAAATCAGCAAACCAAATTATCAAAACTACCACAATTAACAAAACAACTAAATAAACTTCTATGTGTTTGATATTCTTGATTTTGCTAAGCAGTTTAGATTTCTCAAAAAAAGCACTTAACTTAGTCATTTACAACCACCTTATCTTTGTCAATAGACGCATATTCACTAATTATTGTTTTGAGTGTGGTATAATTAATTATATGCTCTTGATTTTTAGATATTACTGCACCGCTTAAATCGACAAAAATTTTATTAATCTGCAAATCCAAGCTTTCTTGCTCTATAGTCACTATCACTTCAGCACCTTCTATTCCTTTATCTTTTAACAACAATATTATGTTTTGTTGTAATTCTTGCGCTTCTTTTAAATGTAGTTGATACAAATAATCATAGTCCAACTGATATGTTACATTATTTTCAGATAGTAAAGCATTAAAGTCCAAATTCTTAAGTTTTGCTAAGGGTGCAACTATAACGAACACCAAAAATATACCCAATATTGAACGAATATATTTAGCACTCTTACCATTTGGTAAAATTAACTCTATCACAATAAACAATAGCACTACACCAACTATAGATAGCATGTAAGAAGAGATGTAAGACATATACTACCCCTTATTAAAAACCATTTGCCAAGCACATCAGAAGACCCAATGTTAATACATACATAAAACTTACTGCAAGTAGTATTCCAACTAGGTAAAACATAAGTCTTGATGTTTGATTTAAAAAGTTCGACACTTTGCTCATACCCATAGGTTCTACTATTGCACTACCTAATTTTAAAAATATAGCAAACGCTACTATACGTACAAACGTTGGAATAATACTAGATAGTAATAACAATAGACCTGCAAAACCAATAGAATTTTTGATTAAAACACTGCTAGCTACTGCATAATTAAATCCCTCGGATAAATACCCCCCTAATACTGGAATATAACTCTTTAAGGCAAACTTTGTAGCATTAATAGACATACCATCATAACTACCAACCACAATACCTTGTATTGTTAGTACCGTACTAAATATACCAAAAATTATTCCAATTAACCATTTTAAAAGAGTATTAATAAAGTCGTTAAATTTTGATAATTTTACACTCTCTACAAGATTGCCTAATATACTGAATACAAAACTAATCAAAAATAATGGTATCACAACAAGCGTAAACACTTGCAGTACTAAATTGGATAGCACAGCAGTACTAGTCTGAAAAATGCCTACGGACACTGTGCCACCAATACTAGCAAGCAAAGTTAGCAATATAGGGAAAATGACATCCATTTGTACCTTTAGAGATTGAATGCAAGTTTGCACCGCATCTAATAGGCTTACACATTGTGCGCTGACAATGACTACTATCAAACCAAAACAGTCAAAATTAACTATTGTGTCAATGTTATGGCTATCTTCGGATTTTAGGTTTGTAACCAAACTACCTAATATGGCAATCCCAACAACCATACAAATTAACGGAACATAACTTCCTACATTACCAAAAAATAGATTCAGAATATTTAATAAAATTATCCCAAAATTGTCGCCCATATCACCAGACAAAATCTGATTAACTTTATTAAAAAAACTGCTTGTCCCAAAAATATCAAACTTATCTTGTTCTAAGTCAGCCAATATTTTATCAAATGCAGAAAAATCTATATTCTGTAAACTATCATCAACCGCGTCTTCTAATTTTTCTGTGGTATCATTACTTGTTTGTTCACTTTCATCTGCTAAGGCTGTCACATCTCTGTCAACATCAACAAAAATAAACAAAGATATACTCAAAAAAGCACTGAGGCAACAAGCAAATATTATTTGCCACTTCATTTTATTAACTCCACCAACAAATCTATCAGTTTGGATATTATAGGTATTGACATTACAAAAATTGTTAACTTACCTGCCAATTGAAGTTTTAGCGCAATAGACGAATTACCACTATCATTGCAAATACTTGCTCCAAATTCTGTAAAATAACCAATCCCTACAATTTTTAGCAGTATGACAAATAATTCTGTATCTATATGGGTTGCTTCCAAAATTTTACTAAACACGCCAAAGACATCTTCTAGCATGTCCACAATCAAAAATGAAATTATCACCCCGCCAGCAACCAGCAAAATAGACGCAAATTCTGGCTTGGTCTGTTTGACTATCAAGATTGCTATGATTAAGATTAGTGCAATACTCAAAACTTTGAATATCTCTACCATATATGTACCCTATAATTTTTAATAAAGATAAAATAGGTTTTGAACAGAGTTAAATAATTCACTTATCATATCTATTACCATAAGCAAAACCACTATTAACCCCGCCAAAGTACATAGTGTGGCAATTTCATCTTTACCTGCTTGCTTTAAGATTTGAGCCACAACTGCGACAATAATACCAATACCTGCTATTTTAAAAATAATTTCTACTCCCATGTCTCCCTCATTAAACCAGTAAAATAAATACAACCAGCCCCAATATGATACTTAATTTTTGGATTACCAAAGCCTTTTGATTAATTTCTTGTCTACATAGTATTATTCTTGACTTAACATATTCTACTAAAGCCCGCGTAGATTGAGTTTGAGTATCACAATCAGAATGCCCTAACATACTAAAATAATCGTACAGTCTTTCTTTATCTTCATCATTGACGTAGTTTAAATTCTTGATACTTTCATAAAATTTTTTCTTATCATTGTCATTTAACAAAGTCTTATAACTTTTTAACATACTCTCAAAAGTTATTGAACGTGTTTCTTTTTGTGCGTTCAAAATAGATAAAACGTCTTTTTGTAAAAAATTTATATTTAGTTCCATCCCACCAAGCCAGCGTTCGGTTGCCAAAAAGAAGCGCAGTCTAGCATAATATTTGTAAGAGAAGGTCATAAGTAATAGACAGAAGCAGATACCGATAATCAAAGCCAAAAGCATATTCATCTAAGCACCACAATAAAGACATATTCCAGCATTATTAAAAATTGTGTCAATAGTACCTACCCCGTTAGACCGTGATAACACCACAAACCTATCAAAGACTTCTCTATCTAATATGGCTTGAAACAGAGGCTTAGATAACAAAGAATGATAATCTAGAGAGTGTGTTGTAGCTATCAGTTTTACGCCACTAGCTATTGCAAAATTTAATGCATTCATATCTTGCGTAGTAGCTATCTCATCTAACACTATAACGTTAGGTGACATTGTCCTAATGCCATTGATAATGCCAAAATGTTTGGTGCAACCACAATAAACATCTGAGTTATTACCTACATTTAGACTAGCAACTCCATTTACAGTTGCACTTATCTCATTTCGCTCATCGACAACTAGCACATTGTCTGCCAAGTCTCGAATTGACATTTGGTAGCACAAATCTCGAATAAATGTAGTCTTGCCACATCCAGGAGGTGAAATAATTAATGTACTTAATATTTTGTTATTCTCTTCACACAAAAAAGGTAACGCATTCAAACTACAATTTTTTACTTCTCTTGCAAAGCGAATGTTAATTGATGAAAAATTTTTTAGAGTTTTGACTTCTCCATTGTCAACTACTAGTTCACCAGCGATACCCAGCCGCATACCGTTATCTAATGTCAAAAAGCCTTCTTTTAGTTCGTTATTGTGTGCATAAACACTATGTTTGGTCGCACTGAATACAACATCCTCAAGTTCATTAGCAGTACAAACAATTGCCTCTTTTTCGTACGATGTTAAGCTGTTGGTGCCAAGATAATATCTTTTCGTTGTATAGACTGACACTGGTTTATTGGCACGTAGACGTATCTCGACAACATTCTTAAGGTTAATTGCATTTAGAGACATCATAATGCGAGGTGGTAAAATATCTTGTAACATAAATACCTCCTAGTGAATATTGTATTAAACTACAAAGACAAATAGAACGCAAAACAAACCAGCAAAATAAAAAAACAGCTTAACGCTGTTTTGAATGTAATATTAGACTAATATTACACACGTTCTACATATTCTCCCGTGCGTGTATCAATCTTAATTTTGTCACCGTTGTTAATAAACAAAGGAACTTGCAACTCAAGACCAGTTTCCATTACGGCAGGCTTGAAACTTGCTTTTGTGGTATCACCTTGCAAGCCTGGCTCGGTGCTTTTGACCTCCAAAACTACAAATAGTTGTGGTGAAACACTGAACACTTCACCCTTAAAAAACTTAACAATTACATTGGTGTTTTCAAGCATATAAGGCAACGCCTCCTCGACCAAAGATTTGTTATAAGGGAATTGTTCATACGTCTCTGGATCCATAAAATAATAGATATCACCATCATTGTATAGATAGGTCATTTCCTTTTCTTCAAAACTTACAGGTTCAAATTTGTCAGTTGGATTGAATGTATTCTCTTTGCTTGCGCCAGTTTGAATATTACGCATTTTTACCCAAACCACAGCCGAGCCACGACCATGTTTGTTGTGTTGAAAATCCATTACAGAATAAATTTGTCCCTCCCATTCAAAACAAGTACCCTTTCTTAATTCTGTTGCTGAAATCATTTTAAATTCTCCTTAAATTAAACATCGTTTAATTTTAGCATATAAAACGCTAAAAATCAATAATTTTTGTATAGTAGTCATTCATTTTTTTTGCATCTATAGCTTGTGTACCTTTAGATTCTGAGATAATGTCTGGTTCTAGTCCCATTTCAATCAAAGCCTCTATCATAGGCTCAAAATTAGGACCAACATCCACGTCACTAAGTGTTTGATGGGCTATTTCGCCTTTTTCGTTAAACTTAATCTTTGCAAAATGTATATGAAAGTTTTGCATACGCTCAGGACCCAATATGTCAATGCCTTGTTGTAAAATATCCTTGTAATCTTGTTTTGTCTTTAGCCCACCTTGCATCAGACAATTAATATGACCAAAATCAAGCGTTGGCACCAACCTTTTGGAATAAGTACATATATGATAAACTTCAGTTGGATTACCAACTTGACTGTACTTACCCATTGTCTCTGGGCATAACAATACCCCATCATATTCCGCATTTGACTCAAAAATTTCCAAAAAATCTTTTAAATTGCGTTCTACATTGTTTAACGCCTCTTCTCTTGTCATCTTCATCTGTGCACCAGTATGAAAGACTACATGATTGCCTCCCATCAGTTTTACACAGTGTGCAGAATTAAGTAAAAACTTTTTGTTGTTTTCTTTAGATTGTTCTGTTGTGTTACAAAAATTGATATAATATGGTGCATGAGCGCTTATTTTTATATCATATTTTTGCGCCTCATCATACATGATTTTACATTTTTCATCTGACAAAAATTGTCCTAGCGAAAAAGAATACTCATAAGCCCTCAAACCCATGGTATTCAGCCACAAAGGCGCTTCAACTGACGACTTGTGGCCATCTTCATAAAACTTTTCACTATTCCCAGAAGGTCCAAACCTAATCATTTTTTCTCCTCAATTACTTAGTGTATGTCAAAAAATCAAGTTATCTTAACCAAACTTTGTTGCTGACAAAATTATCTTTTATCGTGAGTATACATTGTAACTTGTCATTATTAAATGCAAGATAGTCACCGTTGGGTTGTGCTAGCGTCAAAATCTTACCATCTAATAATGTTTTTAATTCGATATCAGATAACACAATTTTTTCAAAGTTTAAGGCCTGCTCTACAGATATCATCTGACTTAAATCAAGTTTATCAAAATTTTGTGCATTCTCCAAACAAAAAGGACCTGATTTTGTACGAGTTAATGAAGTCATAACTGCCACTGTACCTAAAGCTAGTGCTAAGTCACGACACAAACTGCGTATGTATGTACCACTGCCACACTCTATCCTAAAACTAAAAGTGGAACTATCTAGTTGCTCCAAAAGTTCGAATGCATAAATTTTTACTTTGCAAGGAGTTAAATTAACTGGCTTGCCTTGACGAGCCATTTGATAAGCCCTAACGCCATTTACATTTTTAGCACTAAATACTGGCGGTATTTGCGAAATTTCGCCTACAAATCTAGGTAGAGTATTCATAATTTCTTCGCAATTAGGTATTTTATCACATACTTTTAGTAATTGCCCTGTTGCATCCAAAGAGTCAGTCGTCTTTCCAAAATTGAATATAGCGATATATTCTTTCTTTTTATTTTGCATTAAGTCAAACAATCGTGTAGCTCTACCAATTGCAATAGGCAAAACACCATTTGCCATTGGGTCTAATGTACCCAAGTGCCCTATTTTTGTACCTTTAGGACACATCCTTTTAATATGTGCAACAACCTGCGCCGAACTCAACCCAGTAGGTTTGTTGATATTTAAAAAACCAATCAATCTATATTTTGACCTTTTAAATTATTTTTACATTCTACCAAAAGTGCATTAAGCGCTTTTTTGTAATCCCCTTTAAGAGTTAGACCGCTTGCACGTATATGTCCGCCACCGCCAAACCTCTTTGCAATAGCTGATACATTAATATTATCACATGAAGTACGCAAGCTTATATTGTATTCGTTTTTTTTGCGTTCTGTGATAGAGACGGCGATTTTTACGCCCTCGATATTTTGCAAATATGATTGCATAAATTTTGATGTATCGTGGTCAACCTTGTTGTTGTCTAAGTCCTGCTTGGTAATAACTGAAACAGCAATTTGTCCATTACTATAAAACTTCACAGAGTTAAATGCACATTTTGTTAACTCAAAACTATCACGTTTAACCAAATCAACACAATTGTGCACAACTTCATCCGCTTTAAAATCTTGTTTTGTTAATATTGACAGCATAGCAAAAGTCTTTGATGTTGTGTTAGAATACTTAAATCCACCTGTATCTGTATAAATGCCTAAATATAGATTTTTTGCTAATTGCGGGGTTAATTGTATTTTACGTCTAAACAATGTAAAGATAACTTCGCAAGCACTACTTACCGACTTGACATAATTAAATTGGGCATATTTTGTATTCGAAATATGGTGGTCAATTACAAAAGTTGTCTTTGCAGTAGTAAAAATATTCAAGACGTTTTCTGGTATTAGAGCCAAACTTGGGCAATCTACCATAATACACACATCAAAAACTTCGTTACTAGCAGTACGTAACTTGACGTCACCTATATTATTCTTTAATGTACTGTCAAGGTTATTTTCTACAAAAACTTCACTTTTAAAACCAAGTTGGTCTAAGATTAAATACATAGCAATGCATGACCCAATACAATCAAAATCTGCCGACCTATGCCCCATAATAGCAATTTTACTTGTCTTCGGTATATTCAAAAGTTTTTCCAAAAATTTTGTAGAATTCAAGACTAATCTCCCTTTTTATCTAGATTGTCAATAATTTTGTTGATGCGTTCACTTTTTTCAAAACTATCATCCAGTTTAAAATGCAATTCTGGCATGATACGTAAATCGATGCGCCTAGCTAGAGCTTTGCGTATAAAACCTGACATAGAGACAATGGTATCAAATGTTACTTGGTCTTGTTGTTTATCACCACTAAAAATACTTAAACCAATTTTGCAATGACTTAAGTCATTAGTTATCTCCACATAAGTGACACTAATCAAGCCCTTGACTCTTGGGTCATTGATTTCGTTACTAAATATATCGCTTAAACTTTTTTGAATCTCGCTATTAATACGCTCAAGTCTAATCTGTTTCATCCAAAACTTCCCTCCTTAATCTCGGATAACCTGCTCCATAACATACGCTTCAATTACATCACCCAAAATAATATCATTCCAGCCTTCCATTTTAATTCCACATTCCATTCCTTGGGTAACTTCTTTGACATCTTGCTTTTCACGTTGAAGTGTTGTAATGGTTGTTTCTACCAACTTTTTACCATCACGAAATAGTCTAATCTTTGCATTTTTGGTAATCTTGCCGTCTTTTACAGAACAGCCAGCTACAGTTCCAATTCGACTAATCTTAAATATGCGTATTGCCTCACAGTGACCAATAACACGCTCTTGAAATATTGGTGTGCGCATATCTTTTGCTATTCTAGTAATTTTGTCTGTTATCTCATAAATAATATTAGATAATACGAGGTCCACATTGCTTTGCTCTGCTAATTCTTGTGCCTTTGAGTCAGGTTTTACGTTAAAACCTATCAGCTTGGCATTTGCAGATTTAGCTAACAATACATCATTTTCATTGATTGCTCCTACGCCACCATGTATACATTCTACTCGTACTTCTTCATTCTCAATTGCATTAAGCATACCAGTGAGAGCCTCAAATGAACCTTTGACATCTGTTTTAACAATGACATACAAAACTTTCTTTTCATCTTTAGCATTTTTTGCCAAAAATTCTTCTGTAGACAAGGTAGTCTTTGCGTTAATAAGGTCATTTTGCATCTTCCTACGACGCTCATCCAAAACTTTTTTACTCATTTTTTCGTCAACGGCATAAAGTTTATCACCAGCATTTGGCACGCCATCAAGCCCGAGAATCGAAACAGGCTTGCTTGGTGTTGCAGTACGAATACGTTTTTGCTTGTCATCCAAAATTGCTCTTACCTTACCAACGTGCATACCACTAATAACAGTATCGCCTACTTTAAGAGTACCATTTAGCACAATTAATGTTGCAATAGG